>NZ_JBEPAA010000070.1:0-5420 GCF_040298365.1 Kitasatospora sp. NPDC001603 | reverse complement strand
GTCGGAACAGGCCACGGGTCAGCACGGGCCACGGGTCAGCACAGGCCGCGGTCGGAACAGGCCACGGGTCAGCACGGGCGGCGGTCGGAACAGGCCGCGGTCGGATCAGAACAGCGCCTCCTGGGTGTCCGGCTCCTCGGGGCGCGTCCGGGGGCTCACCACCAGGCCCGACACCGGGCGGCCCGCCGCCGGGGCGAGCGTCCACCCGGTGAGTCTGCGGGTGTCGAGCAGCAGCGGTTCGGCGCCGCCGGGCTGGTCGAGCAGCAGATGGCGCCCGATCGGCGGGCGGAGCGTACCGGCCACCACCGCGCCGGGGGCGAGGGCGTCGATGTGCCCGTAGGACACCGGCGCGCCGTCGGCCAGCCCGAAGATCCCGACCTGGTCCACGACCGGGTGGTCGGGCAGCAGCTCCACCGCGTGCCCGTCCAGCAGCCGGTGGGCCGCGGCGCGGGCCCTGGTCAGCAGCCCGCGGCGGTACTCCGCGTCGCCGTGCCGCCACCAGTGCGCCGTCTTCACCCGGCCCGTGAAGCGCTCCCGGGCCATCCCCGAGGCGGCGACGGTCAGCTCGGCCCGGCGGACGGCGGGCAGCGCGCCGCGGGCGGCGAACGTCCAGGCGAGCGCGCCCTGTTCGAGCAGCCGGGCGGTGCCGCGCGACTCCCCGGTCAGGCCCACCTTCAGCAGCCCCTCGCCGAACCAGGCGAGGTAGAGGCGGTAGGTGCGCCCGTCGTCGAGGATCTGGTCCCGGGCGAGCGCCAGCCCGCGGTCGACGCTCTGGCAGGCGGCGCACTGGACGGCGCCGCCGTCCGGACCGATGACGGCGTGGTGCGGGCACGGCGTGCGCTCGGTGGCCCCCACCAGCAGGGCGCCGGTGCAGCGGCGCGGCCCGCCGATCAGCCAGCCGATCTCCGCCCCGGGCACCACCACCCGCTCGTGCACCCGGTGCCCGTGGACCGCGCGGAGCACCGGCTGCCCGTCGCGCCAGTGCAGGCCGGTGGAGACCCACCCGCCGCCCGCCTGCTGCGGCACCTTCACGCTCACCCTCCCGTCACCGGCTCACCCGTCCGTCCATCCGTCCATCCGTCCGAACCAGCGAGGCTACCCGCTCACTCCGACAGTCCGCCCGTGCGCGCCGACGACGGCCCCCTCGGGGCGGCCCGCCCCGGCGCCCGGCGCGGTGATCACCCGTACGCGTGGCATCCGGCCGGGCCCCGCCGTCGTTGCTCCGGGCATGAGCCATACGAACCCGCCCCGTGCCCTGCACGTCGTGTCCACGCCCCCCGAAGGCACCCCGCGGGCCGTGGAACTGACGCAGTCGTGGGACAGCAGCGCGGCGGAGCGGGCCGCCGACGCGCTGGACGCGCTGCGCACCGTCGAGGTCCCCGTGGGCGCCGTGCGGGCCGCTCTGCTGATCCTGGCCGACCTCGTGCGGCGGCCCGGCGAGAGCGAGGAGATGCGGGCCGCCGCCCGGGACGTGTGCGCCGTCCTGGTCGGGGTCACCGACGCCCTCACCGCCTGACGGGGCTCCCCGCGGGCACCCGCGCACGGGCGACCTGCCACGGGGTACGGTCGGCGCCATGATCGACAGCGCCCACGGGCCGAACCCCGCCCCCGACCCGGCCCCCGGCCCGGTCACCGCCGACGACCTCGCGCTCGTCCTCCGGCTCGCCGCCGCCACCCTGCGCGGCGTGCCGGAGGACGCCGACTGGTCCCGGCCCGCCGGAACGCTCAGCTGGGACTGCTGGGCCACCGTCGAGCACCTGGCCGACGACCTGCTGGCCTACGCGGCCCAGCTCGGCCCCCAGGACCCGCCGCGGGACCGCTACGTGCCGTTCCGGTCGGTCCGGCTGTCCCCGGGCGCGCCGAACAGCTTCGTCTACGCGCACCGCGAGAGCGGCCCGGACGGGCTGGTCCAGGTCCTGGAGGCGAGCGGCGCGCTGATGGTCGCGATGGCGCGCACCGCCCCGCCGGACACCCGCGCCTACCACCCGTGGGGCCTCGCCGACCCGGCCGGGTTCACCGCGATGAGCCTGGTGGAGACGCTGGTCCACCTGCACGACGTCGCCGAGGGGCTCGGCCTCGCCTGGGAGCCTCCGGCGGACGTCTGCCGGCGCACCCTCGCCCGGCTCTTCCCCGACGTGCCGGCCGACGGCGCCGCCGGACCGTGGCCGACCCTGCTCTGGGCCACCGGGCGCGGCGACCTCCCCGGCCGCCCCCGGCGCACCGACTGGCGCTGGGACGCGGCGGTCCGCCCGGGCGGGTAGCCCCACCACGTCACTCCCCGCCGGGGGTCGGCGCCGCGCACGGCGCCGGCAGCCGACCGGAGGCACCGGCGCCGAGCTGGTCGAGGCCCACGGTCCGGCCACCGTCGACCGGTCGGTCCGCGCCGCCGCGCCGCACGGGGGGATCGTGCCGCTCCGGGTCGTCTCCGAGCAGCCCGCCGAGCCGCGGAGCGCCGGCGAGGTGTCGGCAGGGTCGCGCGCGGCCATCCACCGGGAGTTCGTCGGCAGCCGCACCGGCCCGGAGGCGATGCTGTGCCCGGTCGGACCACGGGCTGCGCCCGGCGGCCGGGCGGGAGTTCGGCTTCGGCGAGTACCGGACGCCCACCGGCACTTCCTCGCCCGCGACGCCGTCGCAAGAGGCGTCGTCCGGGCGGCCGGACGACGCCGGGCCCCGCCGGACGCCGTCGCAGGTCATGGGCGCTTGGCCGGTTCACCCGTCCACGTTCTATTGTGGCGGGCGCGGCGACGACGCGGCCGGGAGGCGGCGCGCGGGCGCGGCCGGGCGTGAAGCGAAGGGGTGGACGGTGGCGGGGCGGCGGAACGACGGGGTACTGGCGGTCTGGGCGGAGACGCAGCGACAGGAACAGCGCCGGGAGGAAGCCCGGTGGCGAGCCCAGACGGCCGAGCAGCGGCGGCGCGAACGCGAGGAGCGCGAGATCCAGCGGGCGGCCGCCCGGGGCGAGCGCGAGGCGGTGCGGGCGTACCAGCAGTCGCGGGAGGCGGAGGCGGCCCGGCGGACGGCGGAACTCGACGACCGGGTCGAGGAGTTGAAGGGACTGCTGGCGGCGGGCCTGGGGCGGCCGGCGTTCAGCCCGCAGGCCCTGCTGGCACCCGCCGCGCTGCCGCCCTTCGAACCGGGCCGGCTCGGCGAGCCGGTGCCGATGCCCGATCAGGCGGACTACCAGGTGCCGCCGCCGACCCCCGCCCAGGCCCGCAACCCGGGGGTCCGCCAGCAGTACGAGCAGTACGTGGCGCAGGCCCGGACCCGGTTCGAGCAGGACTGGTACGCGGCGCAGGCGGCCGAGGCGGACCGGCAGCGCCGGCTCGCCGAGTACCACCGGCAGTACCTCGACTGGGCGGCCCAGCACCGCCGCCAGGACGAGGACCGGGCGTCCCGGACGCAGGAGTTGCTGCGCCGGCTGCGCGACGGCGAACCGGACGCGGTGCAGGAGTACTTCACCGCCGTGCTGTACGCCTCGGCGGGCTGGCCGGAGGGGTTCCCGCACCGGCTGGTCGCGGCCTGGGAGGCGTCGACCCGCCAACTGGTCGTCAACTGGGAGCTGCCCGGCCCGGACGTCGTCCCGGCCGCCGGCCGGGTGCGGTACGTGAAGTCGGACGACCGGGAGGCCGAGGTGGCCCGGCCGGCCACCGAGCGCAAGGCGCTCTACCGCGAGGTGCTGGCGCAGAGCGCGCTGCGGGTGGTGGCCGAACTGTTCCGGGCGGACGCGGACGGCAAGTTGGCGTCCGTGGTGCTGAACGGCTTCGTGCGCGGCATCGACCCGGCCACCGGCCGGGAGGCCGAGCGCTTCCTGTCGACGGTGACCGTGGACCGGTCCGAGTTCGCGGGTCTGGCGCTGGACCGGGTGGCCGCCGTGGAGTGCTTCCAGGGGCTCGGCGGCGTGCTGTCCGCCCGGCCGGAGCGGCTGGACGAGGTCCGGCCGGACCGGCTGCCGGAGACGGTCGGCGGCAACGTCGCCGGTCAGGGCGGCGAGGACGAGCCGGACCTCTTCGAGATGGACCCGATCGAGTTCGAGGAGCTGATCGCCGAGCTGTTCCGGCTGCGCGGCTTCCGGGTGATGACCACGGCACGCAGCGGGGACGCCGGGGTGGACGTGGTCGCCGAGGACCTCGACCCGGTGACCGGCGGACGGATCGTCATCCAGGCCAAGCGCTACCGCTCGACGGTCTCCCCCACCGCCGTCCGGGACCTCGACTCCACCGTGCGCCACCACGGTGCGATCAAGGGGATCCTGGTGACCACGGCCGGCTTCGGCCCCGGCTCCTACGAGTACATCCGCAACAAGCCGCTGACGCTGGTGAGCGGGCCGGAGCTGGTCGAGCTGCTGGCCGAGCAGGGCCTGCGCGGCCGGCTCGGCGGCGGCGCGAACGGCGAGGGCGACGGCGGCGGTGACGGCGGCGGCGCGAACGGCGAGGGCGACGGCGGCGGTGACGGCGGCGGCGCGAACGGCGGCCGTCCCGGGGCCGGTCGGGCAGCCGGCCACGGCTCGCCCGCCCCGGCCGACGGCGCCGAACCGGACGAGCGCCCGACCCTCCTGCGGCTCTCCTGGCAGAGCCGCACGGCCGGCGGGGACGCCGTGGAGCTCGACGTCTCCGCCTTCCTCTGCGCCGACGGACGGGTGCTCGACGACGAGCACTTCGTCTTCTTCAACAACCCGCAGGACCCGGACGGCGCGGTCCGCCTGCACCCCACCCGCTCGGTCCCCGGCGAGCCCGCCCGGGAGGCCGAACTCAGCCTGCACCTGGGCCGGGTGGCGGCGGGGGTGGACGAAGTGGTGGTCGCGGTCTCCACCGAGGAGGAGGAGTCGCCCGCGCTGCCGCTCGGCTACGTGCACGGGCTGGCCCTGACCGCCTCGTTCGGTCCCGGCGCCGAGGGCCCGGCGCACTGGGCGGCCGTCACCGGCGGGGTGTCGGACAGCGCCCTGGTGATCGGCTCGTTCCACCGCAAGGGCGGCGACTGGCGGTTCGCCCCGGCCGGGACGGCGGTGGCGGGCGGCCTGGCCGGGCTCGCCCAGCGCTGGGGCGTCGCGGTCGAGTGATCCGCCGGACGGCGGGGAGCCCGGGCGCCTCAGGGACCGAGGTCATACCTGAGGAGGAGCGGGCCCCCCGCCGGACCGTCGGGACGGCGGGGGGCGGCCGTACCCGCGGGCGACACTTCGGACCGGAACGGATTGGGAGGATGGAACGGAACCCGATCATCCCGTTCCGTCCCCGCAGGAGTTCCCCCGTGACGATGTCCGCAACCGCCGTCCGTACCGGCCGGGCGGCCGCCCGCGCCACCGGCCTCAACAAGGTCTACGGGGACGGGGAGACCCGCGTCGTCGCGCTCGACAACGTCAGCGTGACGTTCCCGCAGGGCGAGTTCACCGCCATCATGGGCCCCTCCGGCTCCGGCAAGTCCAC
>NZ_JBEPAA010000069.1:0-43426 GCF_040298365.1 Kitasatospora sp. NPDC001603 | reverse complement strand
GACACCCCCGTCATCACCCTCGACGCCCGACGACGCGACAGCGCCAAGAGCGCCCTCATCACCCTCGTCGAACACGCCCTCCTCGCCCGCCTGCGGTGAACGGGGCGTCCCCCGGGGCGGTGCGGCCCACGGACCAGGGGGTCCGTGGGCCGCACCGCCCGGGGGCTCACCCGGCGGACGGCTCCAGGCCGGCCCGCAGCAGGCCGTAGGTGTAGGCGTCGTCCAGGGCCAGCCAGGACGCGGCGATCACGTTGTCGGCCACCCCGACGGTGGACCAGCTGGTGGTGCCGTCGGTGGACTCGATCAGTACCCGGGTCTTGGAACCGGTGCCGTGCTGGCCCTCCAGGATGCGGACCTTGTAGTCGACCAGCTCCAGCTTGGCCAGCTGCGGGTAGATCCGCTCCAGCGCGGTGCGCAGCGCCTTGTCCAGCGCGTCGACCGGGCCGTTGCCCTCGCCGGTGGCGATCCGGCGCTCGCCCTTGGCCCAGACCTTGACCGTCGCCTCGTTGCCCGCGAAGCCCTGCGGCCCCTGCTCGCTGATGGTCCGCCAGGACTCCAGGGTGTAGAAGCGCTCGCGGCTGCCGCGCACCTCGTCACGGAGCAGCAGCTCGAAGGAGGCGTCGGCGGACTCGTAGGTGTAGCCGAGGTTCTCCTGCTCCTTGACCCTGACGACCACCCGGCCGGCCAGGTCCCGGTCGCTGGACAGGTCGTAGCCGAGCTCCTTGCCCTTGAGCTCGACCGAGGCGCGGCCGGCCATGTCGGAGACCAGCATCCGCATGGTGTTGCCGACCGTCTCCGGGTCGATGTGCTGGTAGAGGTCCGGGTCGACCTTGATCGCGGAGGCGTGCAGACCGGCCTTGTGCGCGAAGGCGGAGTGGCCGACGTACGGCTGGTGGGTGGAGGGCGTCAGGTTGACCACCTCGGCGACCGCGTGCGAGATCCGGGTCATCTCGGCCAGGCTGCCGGGCGGCAGCACCCGGCGGTCGTACTTGATCTCCAGCGCGCCGACCACCGGGAACAGGTTGGCGTTGCCGACCCGCTCGCCGTAGCCGTTGGCGGTGCACTGGACGTGGGTGGCGCCCGAGTCGACCGCGGCCAGCGTGTTGGCGACGGCGCAGCCGGTGTCGTCCTGGGCGTGGATGCCGATCCGGGCACCGGGCTTGTAGGTCGCGGAGTCGGCGAGGACGTCGGCGACGATGTCGCGGACGCCGGCCGGCAGCATCCCGCCGTTGGTGTCGCAGAGCACCACCACGTCGGCACCGGCCTCGTGCGCGGCGCGGACCACCGCCAGGGCGTAGGCGCGGTTGGCCTTGTAGCCGTCGAAGAAGTGCTCGCAGTCGATGAACACCCGGCGGTCCTGGGAGCGCAGGTAGGCCACGCTGTCCCGGATCATCTCCAGGTTCTCGTCCAGCGTGGTGCGCAGCGCCAGTTCGACGTGCCGGTCGTGGGCCTTGGCGACCAGGGTGATCACCGGGGCGCCGGAGGTGACCAGGGCGGCCAGCTGCGGGTCCTCGGCCGCCTTGCCGCCGGCCCGCCGGGTGGCGCCGAAGGCGACCAGCTGGGCGTGCCGGAGGTCCAGTTCGGCGGCGGCCCGGGCGAAGAACTCGGTGTCCCGCGGATTGGCGCCGGGCCAGCCGCCCTCGATGAACCCGACCCCGAACTCGTCCAGATACCGGGCAATGGTCAGCTTGTCGGCCACCGTGAGGTTGATGCCCTCGCGCTGCGCGCCGTCGCGCAGGGTGGTGTCGAAGACGTGGAAGCTGTCGTCGGTGCGGTTGCTGGCCTGGGTCATGGCCCTGGGTCTCCGTTCCGGGAGGTTGGTACTGCTCTGCCGGTTCTGATCCGGCTCCACTGTCCAGCATCCCGCGCGCGCCCGGTGTCGCTCGGCCCCTTGTGGGGGCTCCGGCCGGTCCGGGGGTGTGCCGTTCGGGCTGGGCCCGAAAAGCAAAAGACCCCTCGCGGGTGCGAGAGGTCTGCGCGCGGGTCTGGACGCTGGTGGTCGCTCCGCATCGGGTACTGCGGAGCGGTCACTGCGGACCGGCGCGCCTGCTGCTAATGATCAGCGAAAGCGAGGACACGCTCGCAGTGTGGCACACCCTCCGGAGTCCGGCCCGGCCGTCTCGCGATCCGAAACGGCACGGGCCGGGGCGGCTCCGGATCAGACGATCTTGTGCAGCCAGCCGTGGGTGTCGGGGCGCTGGCCGCCCTGGATGGCCAGCAGCGCCCGGCGCAGCTCCATGGTGGTCGGGCCGGGCTCGCCGGCGCCGACGGTCCAGTCCCCGCCGCGGGACTTGACCGAGCCGACCGGCGTGATGACGGCGGCGGTGCCGCACGCGAAGACCTCGGTGAGGGTGCCGTCGGCGTTGCCCCGCTTCCACTCGTCCGTGGAGATCTTCCGCTCCTCGACGGCGTAGCCGAGGTCGGCGGCGAGCTGGAGCAGCGAGTCGCGGGTGATGCCGGGGAGCAGCGCGCCGGAGAGCTCGGGGGTGACGATCTTCGCGTCCTTGCCCTCGCCGAAGACGAAGTACAGGTTCATCCCGCCCATCTCCTCGATCCACCGGTGCTCGGCGGCGTCGAGCCAGACCACCTGGTCGCAGCCCTTGGCGGCGGCCTCGGCCTGGGCGACCAGCGAGGCGGCGTAGTTGCCGGCGCACTTGGCGGCACCGGTGCCGCCCGGCGCGGCGCGGACGTAGTCCTCGGAGAGCCAGACCGAGACCGGCTTGACGCCACCGGAGAAGTAGGCGCCGGCCGGCGAGGCGATGATCATGAAGAGGTAGGAGTTGGCCGGGCGCACACCCAGGCCGACCTCGGTGGCGAACATGAAGGGCCGCAGGTAGAGGCTCTGCTCCTGCTCGTTCGGCACCCAGTTCTGCTCCTGCTGGACCAGGTGCTCGACGGCCTCGACGAAGGTCTCGATCGGCAGCTCCGGCATGGCCAGCCGGCGGGCGGAGGCCTGGAAACGGGCGGCGTTGGCCTCCGGGCGGAAGGTCGCGATCGAGCCGTCGGCCTGGCGGTAGGCCTTCAGGCCCTCGAAGATCGACTGACCGTAGTGCAGCGTCATGTTCGCCGGGTCGATCTCCAGCGGCGCGTACGGCGCCAGCTGGGCGTCGTGCCAGCCCAGGCCCTCGGTCCACCGGATGGTGACCATGTGGTCGGTGAAGATCCTCCCGAAGCCGGGGTTGGCCAGCCGGGCCTCGCGCTCCGCGTCGGACAGCGGGTGCGCGGAGGGCTTGAGGTCGAACGTGATGGGCGCCTGGGTGGGCGTGCTCATGGCTGTGTGTCCTTCACCGTGGGGTTGGTCCGGGCCGCCTCCGTCGGGTGAACGTTTCGGCGAACGAACGCACGACGGCACGGCCCACTGTCGATACTCGCATCCAGAGGGCCGTGCCGAACAGCTGTCGACCCCAGGAGGAGTCGGCGGCCGCGGTTGTGCGCTTGTGCGCCCCGGCCCCTTCGGCCGGAACACCGCTTGTCGGATCCGGCCTCCCGGCCTGATCCCGCGTGTCGGATCCGGCCTGTCAGCCGGATACTCGGGCGGCGAGCGCGTCGCCGACCTGGGAGGTGCTGCGGGCGCCGGTGCGCTCGGTCAGGTCCGCGGCGACCGCGGCCTCGACCGCGGCGGCCTCGGCGGCGAAGCCGAGGTGCTCCAGCAGCATGGCGACCGAGAGCACGGTGGCGGTCGGGTCGGCCTTGCCCTGGCCCGCGATGTCCGGGGCGGAGCCGTGCACGGGCTCGAACATCGACGGGAAGTCGCCGCTCGGGTTGATGTTGCCGCTGGCGGCCAGGCCGATCCCGCCGGTGACGGCGGCGGCCAGGTCGGTCAGGATGTCGCCGAACAGGTTGTCGGTGACGATCACGTCGAACCGCTCGGGCTGGGTGACGAAGAAGATGGTCGCCGCGTCGACGTGCAGGTAGTCGGTGGTGACGTCGGGGAACTCCCGGCCGACCTGCTCGAAGATCCGCGTCCACAGGTGACCGGCGTGCACCAGCACGTTGTTCTTGTGGACGAGGGTCAGCTTCTTGCGCGGCCGCGCCTGGGCCCGGCGGTAGGCGTCGCGGACGACCCGCTCGATGCCGTAGGCGGTGTTCAGGCTGACCTCGGTGGCCACCTCGTGCTCGGTGCCGGTGCGCAGCGAGCCGCCGTTGCCGACGTACGGGCCCTCGGTGCCCTCGCGGACGACCACGAAGTCGATCGCGGGGTCACCGGCCAGCGGCGACGCCACGCCCGGGAAGAGCCGGCCCGGCCGCAGGTTGATGTGGTGGTCGAAGGCGAACCGCAGCTTCAGCAGCAGCCCGCGCTCCAGCACGCCGGACGGCACGCTCGGGTCGCCGATGGCGCCGAGCAGGATCGCGTCGTGGGTCTTCAGCTCCGCCAGCACGCTGTCCGGCAGCGTCTCGCCGGTGCGGTGGTAGCGCCGGGCGCCGAGGTCGTACTCGGTGGTCTCCAGCTTCACGTCGGCGGGCAGCGCCGCGCCAAGGACCTTGAGGCCTTCGGCCACCACTTCCTGGCCGATGCCGTCACCGGGAACTACTGCGAGACGAATGGTGCGAGACATGCTCGGACCCTACTCCGCCGTCCCAGGGGCTGACACTTCGCGTCCACTATCCGGACGCCCGGTCAGGTGAGGTCGACATCGACCGCGAACGGCCGGTCGAGCTTGAGCTGCTGGTGATGGATCCCGGTCAGCCCGTAGGACAACGTCGCCGGATCCAGCACGTACGTGTGGTGATTCCTCCCACCGGGAATCCTGACGGACGCTCTCGGGCCACTCGGCGGGATCCCGCCGGACGTCACTCCCACGAGGGAGCGCGGGAGGCGGAAACCGCGCCCGGGGCGCGTCTATGCTCGCGACGAACTGGTCCGGCATTCCTCGTGGAACGGGGCGAATCACCATGGCCGAGCGACGGCGGGAGGCGTTGGCCTGCGGGGTCGCGGCGGGCCTGGGCATGGCCGGGTACGCGCTCGCCGCCGCCCTGCGCGGGGCCTGGCCGCCCGGGGCCGCGGAGACGGCGGTGCCGTTCCACGCCCAGCTGTGGGACCTCGTCCACGGCGAGACCACCGGGGACCTGCTGTTCACCTGGAACAGCGGGTACGGCGCGCCGTTCCTGGCCGACTTCTTCGCCTACCTGATGAACCCGTTCTCCTGGCCGGCCGCGCTGCTGCCGCGCGACCAGGCCCAGCTCGCGGTCTTCCTGGTGGCGCTGGGCAGCATCGGCCTGGGCACCGGCCTGATGACCCACGCGCTGGGCCGCCTGCACGCCGGCCCGCACTGGCTGCGGGCGGTCGCCGCCCTCGGCTACGGGCTCTGCGCCTGGGTGCCGACCGTGGGCGGGGCGGCCCCGATGTGGCTCTGGGGCCTGGTCTCGCTGCCGCTGCTCGTCCTGGCCGGCGACTGGTGCCTGCACGAGCGCCGCTGGGTGGCCGGCACCCTCTGCGTCGCCCTCGCCTGGGCGGGCAACCTCTACACCGCCGCGATGGCCACCATCACGGCCGGCCTGGTGCTCGCGGTGCGGCTGGCGGCCGTCCGGCGGCCGTTCAAGGCCGTGGTCCGGGTGACCGGTCGGGCGGTCACCACGGCCGGCCTCGGGGTGCTGCTCGCCGCACCGGTGCTGTTCGTCGGCGTCCGGGCCGCCCAGGAGGCGCAGCCCGAGTCCCCCGTCCAGCCGCTCGGCCCCTCCGGGCTCGGCGGGCACCTAGCCCAGTTGCTGCCCGGCACCCAGAGCGGGCGGCCGCTGCCGGACGTCTCGATCGGCCTGCTCGGCCTGCTGCTGGTGGCCGGGCTGCCGTTCAACCGGCGGGTGCGGCCCCGGGAGCGGATCGTCTGGTGCGCCCTGCTGGCCCTGGTGGTGCTGAGCTTCGTCTGGACGCCGACCGTGCTGGTCTGGCACGGTCTGGCCATCCCGGCCGGCGGCCCCTACCGGGCGGCCTTCGTGCTCAGCGGGCTGCTGGTGCTGGCCGGCTGGGTCTCGCTGGTGCACCGGCCCGACACCCCGACGCTGCTCGGCGGCGCCGCCGTGGTCGCCCTGGTGGCCGGGATCGCGGCGGCGCACCGCCCGGTGCGCGGGTCGACCTGGGCCCTGCTCGCGCTGGGCGGCGCGGTGCTGCTCGCCGCGCTGTGGACCCTGGAGCACCGGCACACCGACCGCCGGGCGGGCGCCGCCGCGACCGCCGTCCTGGGCGCCGCGGTGCTCGGCGGAGCGGTCTGGTCGGCCTACGCCGCGCTGGGCACGCCGGCCGGCGGGACGTCCTCGGGCGCCGCCGTCCGGGCCGCGCACGCGGCGCTGCGGCAGGCCGCCGACTGGCCGCGGGCCCGGAGCGACCCGGGACCGCACGCCTTCACCCCGAACGACCCGCTGCTGCTCGACGGCCAGGGCGGCGGCTACTCCAGCGGGTCCCTGCCCACCGTCACCGCGCTGCTGCTGCACGACCTGGGCGCCGGCTGGTCGGCCGGCGGGCGGCTCACCCGGAGCGTCACGGACCCGGTCGGACGGGCGCTGTTCGCCGTCCGGACCCAGCTCGCCGACGGGCCGCCGCCGAACGGCTTCACGGTCGCCCGGTCCGCCGCTCCCCCGCTGGTCACCGTCCTCCCGGCGGGCTCCGCCCCGGACACCTCCTCGGTCTGGTCGCGCCAGGAGTCGCTGCTCGGCGGCCCGGTCTACGACGTCCCCGGGCTGGTCCCGGCCGGCGGTCCGGAGCCGGCGCAGCACGGCAGCAGCGGCTGGTCCGTCCCCGCCACCCCCGCCGGTTCGGACGGCACCGCGTTCACCGCGGCCTGCACCCCGGGCGCCACCGCGTACTTCCACGGGGTCTGGTTCGACGGCACGGTGAGCGGCCTCGCCGCGAGCTACCGCAGCGACGGCGAGCAGCCGACCACCGCGGTGCCGATCCACGAGCTGGGGACGGTGCCCGCCGACGGCGTGGTGCGGGTGGTGCTGCGCGCGGACACCCTCACCCAGGTCCCGGCCCGGCCGGTCGGCTGTCTGCGGCCCGGCGCGCTGGACGCGGCCGTCGCGCGGCTCACCGCGACCGGCGCCCGCTCGGTCACGGCCGGCGGGCACACCCTGGCCGCCGCCCTCCCGCCCGGCAGCACCGGGACGGCGCTGCTCTCCGTCCCGGCCGCCGCGGGCTGGACCTGCGCGGCCGGCGGCGGCCGGCCCACCGCGCCCACCTCCGTCCTCGGCATGATCGGTGTCCCGCTCGGCGCCGGCGCGGACCGGATCAGCTGCTCGTTCCGCCCGCCCGGTCTGACCGAGGGACTGCTCCTCGCGCTGGCCGCGGCCGCCGTCACCACCCTGACCGGGGTCTTCGGCCGGCTCCGCCACCGGCCCACCCGCACACCGCGCCGGATCCGCCGGGCCGCCCACCGGGGGCGCGCCGACGGGTAGCGATGCCGGAGGCCGTCACCGCGTGCGGTGACGGCCTCCGGCGGGGCGGGACGGGACGGATCGGTCAGGGGAGGGCGAGGACCTGTCCCCGATGGCCGTCCCGGTTGAAGTGGTGGAGCAGGAGCAGCCGGGAGGTGTCACCGTCGGCGCGCCGGACATCGAGGACGGTGCCCGGCGGGAGGGCGGCGGCCACCGCGGCGGGGCCGCCGGGGCCGGTCCGGACGTCCACGGCCGGGTGCAGCACGTCGACCGCGAGGGTGGGCCTGGTGCCGCGCAGGCCGACGGCGGAGAACGCCTCGGCCGGGTCGGGCTTGCCCGAGGTGGCGACACCGGTCCAGAGCCCGTAGCGGACGGTGCTGTGCCCGGCGCGCACCCCCGGCAGGGCGGCGAGGCGCACCGGCAGCACCAGGACGTCGCTGTCCAGCAGCGCGGTGTCGGTGTCCCCCCAGCGGGCGTTCAGCGGCTGGACGTCCAGCTCGGCACCGCTGCGGGCGTCCACCGACCGGGCGACCAGGACGTCGCTGCCGGGCTGCCGGTCCGCCTTGACGAAGACGTCGGTGGCGCCGTCCCCGTCGGTGTCCAGCGAGGCCCGGACGGCGAAGACGCCGACCGGGGTGGCGGCGGGCGTCCAGAACTGCGCGGCGAGGTAGAGCATGCCCTGCCCGTCGCCGACGGCGGGCGCGTCGGAGGCCGCGCCGACCGCGCGCAGGTTGGCCGCCCGGTCGCCGGGGCGCTCGACGCAGACGTCCTGCGGGGCCTGCGGTTCGGTGCTCTCCTCCGGGACGATGCCGGCCCCCGGTCCGACCGCGGCGCCGCTGTCGGGCGGGCAGTCGGGCCAGCGGGCGCCCTCCCCGCCCAGCGCGAAGGCGCTGAGCAGTCCGGGCTGCTCGGCCGGCGCCCGGGTGCCGCCGAGCACGACCAGGGCGCCGGTCCCGGTGCCGCGCGCCGGCGCCGCCGCGCTCAGGTCCGAGGCCGGGCGGGGAGCGGCGAGCAGCGGGACCCGCAGCTCGGGCAGCGCGTCGTCCGAGACGGGCGTGAGCAGCAGCCGCCCGGAGAGCTCGCCCCGGTAGCTGCGGGCCCGGCCGCCCTGGCTGGTGTCGATGGTCGGGTCGGGCGCGCGGCCCAGCTGTCCCGGGACGGTCAGCGTGACCCTGACCCGGGCGGTGCCGCCGGCCGGCACCTCGACCCGGTCGGGCGCGATCTCGAAGCGGGCGCCGGGCAGTTCGGTGGCGGCCGCGTAGCCGGTGCGGTACAGCGCCGCCGTGCCGGACAGGTTGCGGACCTCGACCTCGCGGACGAGCCCGAGCGGGCCGCCGACGGCCACCGGGCCGAAGGAGACGCCGACGCTGCCCGGCGCCGCGCCCTCGCCCGCCGCGTAGGCGACCACCGGGGTCCGGACGGCGCGGTCCACCTGGGCCCGGCCGGCGCCGGTGCGCTCGGGGCCGTAGACCGGGCCGGTGTGCCCGTCGCCGGGCCAGGTGTCCCCGGCGGTGTTCATCAGCGCGGCCTTGAGCTGCTCGACCGTCCACTCCGGGTGGGCCGCGCGGACCAGCGCGGCCAGCCCGGCGACGTGCGGGGTGGCCATCGAGGTGCCGTCCTCGCGCTGGCCGCCGACGCCGCTGCCGGCCTTGGCGGACCAGATGGTCTCGCCGGGGGCGGCGAGGTCGGGCTTGACCACGCCGGGGACGCCGATCCCGCGCGAGGTGAAGTCGGTGAGGGTGTCGGCGCGTTGCGGCTGGTCCTGGGAGACGACACCGTGCAGCGGGTTGCCGGGGGCGGCCAGCCGGACGGTGACCGGGCCGCTCGCCGCACCCTGGCGCAGCCGTTCGCCGTCGGCCCGGGCGAGCAGCGCGAGCGGGATCCGGTCGTTGCCGGAGACCTCGGCGAGGTGGTCGTCGTCGGCGGCGAGCAGCGCGCCGATCGCGCCCGCGTCGGCGGCGTGGTCCGCGCGCGGCCCGGAGCCGCAGGCCCGCTCGGACGCCCGGGTGCTCCAGGCGAGGACGGCGATCCGCCCGGCGAGCCGCTGCCGGTCGGCCTCGCCGAACGCCGTGCAGCCGTCGGACTGGTCGACGGGCAGGGCGAGTTCACCGCTGACGTCGGCGCTCGACCAGCCCTGGTAGCGGGCGCTCCAGTGGCTCGGGACGACCCCGGCGAGCGGCTCGGGGGCCAGTACCGTCAGGCCGTCGGCGTCGCTGTGCGGGTCGACCGAGGCGGCGACGGCGACGGCCCGGGCGGCGGTGCCGGGGCTGCCGCCGATGCCGTAGACGTCGCCCTCGTTCCCGGCCGCCGCGACCACCACGGTGCCGAGTTCGGAGAGGTGGTCGACGGCGATCGCGTCGGCGTCGTCGGTGGCGCCGAAGCGGCTGCCGAGGGAGAGGTTGACGACGTCGAGCCGGTCGCCGAGGTCGCCGTCGCCGTTCGGGTCGGCGGCCACGTCGAGGGCCTGGGCGAGCTGGTCGGTGGCGCCGTCGCAGCCGAACACCCGGATCGCGTACAGCTGCGCGCCGGGCGCGGCGCCCGGGCCGACCGCGAAGCCGGCCGGGTCGAGGCCGGGCCGGTAGGGGCCGGGGTAGGGGCGGCCGTCGGTGGTGACGCCGAGGCCGGCGGCGGTACCGGCGACGTGCGTGCCGTGGCCGTTGAGCGCGCAGTCGATCGGGTTGTCGTCCGGGTGCGGGTCGGGCTGGTGGTGCGGGGAGGCCGGGTCCGGGTTGTAGTCGTCGCCGACCAGGTCGCGGCCGCCGACCACCTTGGCGTTCGGGAAGAGGCCGGCGGGTGCGGGCTTGGCGCCGTCCACGGCCTTGAACGCGTCCTCGGTGCCGGGGCCGCCGAAGTCCGCGTGGGTGTAGTCGATGCCGCTGTCGATGATGCCGATCCGCACCCCCTGACCGGTGTTGCCGGCCCCGGCGTCACCGGATCCGGCGTCCCAGACCCACGGCGCACCGGTCAGCGGCACGGAGTGCGCGTTGTCCCGCTGCTTGCGCACGATGGGGTGGACGGCCCGGACGCCCGGCAGCGCGCGCAGGGCGGGCAGCCGGGAGGCCGGCACGGTGACGGCGAGTCCGGTGAGCAGGGTTCGGGTGCGGTACAGCTCGCGGACGGTGGGAGCCGTGCCGCGGACGGCCCGGGCCAGCCGGTCGAGCGCTTCGGACGCCCGGGTCACCTGCTCGGCTCCGGCCCGCGCGGCTTCCTGGCGGACGGCCTCCGGGGAGCGCCGGGCCCGCCGGGCCTCGGTGGCCGCCTGCCGCCAGGCCGGACCTGCGGCCTCGGTGCCGAGCTCCAGCAGGACGGAGGCCGGGCGGCCGGCGCCGGGGGGCTCGGCCGTCGGTGGACTGCCGGCCGCCGGGGCGGCGGTGAGCAGGAACGGCCCCGCCAGCAGGGCCAGGGTGAGGCCGATCCGGGCGATCGGACGACGGACGGGTGGCTGACGCACTGGGCCTTCTCCCCCGGCAAGGGGAACTGATCCGCACGCCGTGCCGCTGACGCCCGCCCGCGCGGACGCCGATCACCCTTCCGGGGCCCCAAATTAGGATGATCGCGCCGGACAGCGCGAGCAACATCCCTCCAACGGGTGCCACGTGCACTCTCGGGAGTGACTCACCGTCAGGCCGTGCGGGCTATTCGGCAGATGAACGCCGGCTCCGGAGGGCGAGGCCCGCCCGGCCCAGCGGCGAGCGGCCCTGGGCCCAGGACGCCCGGAGGCGGCCCGCTCAGAGGTGGCCGGTCACGCCACCGTTGTCACGGCGGTCCAGCGCGCGCTGCAGCGCGGCGGCGGCGAACGGGGGCCGCTCGGTCGCGCGGCGGCGGCGCGGCGCACGGGCGGTGGTGGCGGGGGCGGGGGTGGCGTGGCGGTCTGCGGTGGGAGGCATACCGGGCTCCTTGGATCGAATGCGCCGGGCAGTGGCGCAGAGGGTGGGGAGAGGGGGGTGCCGGCGAAGCGCGTCGCCAGGGGGGCTCACGGCGGAGCGGGAGCACGCCGGGCGGGGATCGCCTGCCCACGGCGTACGGGCGCACACGGGCCGCACACCCTGGCTGCAGGGGCGGCGCACCGTATGGCTCTTCCACGGTACGACCCGCACCCTGGCCTGTCTGCACGAATACTTGGATTTCCTAGTATCTGAGACGGGACTCACCCGGAGCGCCGGTCCGGCCCCGGACGCGACAGGGCCCGGACCACCGCGCGGCGGTGGTCCGGGCCCTGTCGGAACGGCTCTGCCGGGGCTCAGGCGCCCAGGTCGACCGAGCGGGCGAAGCGGGCGCCGATCTCGGCCGCGATCGCCGACAGCACCTCCTGCGGGATCTGGGAGTCCACGGTGATCGAGGCGAGCGCGCCGCTGCCGTCGCGGGCCACCTGCATGCCGGCGATGTTGATGCCGGCGTCGCCGAGGTGGCGGCCGAGCACGCCGACCACGCCCGGGCGGTCCTCGTACTTGAAGAACGCCATGTGGTCGGTGAGCGCCACGTCCACGTCGAAGGCGTCCACGCCGACGATCTTCTGGGTCTGCTTCGGACCGGCCAGGGTGCCGGAGATGGCGATCTCGCCGCCGTCCGCCAGGGTGCCGCGGACGGTGATCACGTTGCGGTGCTCGGGGCTCTCGCTGGAGGTGGTCAGGCGCACCTCGACACCGCGCTCCTGGGCGAACAGCGGGGCGTTGACGTAGGACACCGTCTCCGCCACGACGTCCTCGAACACACCCTTGAGGGCAGACAGTTCGAGCACCTTCACATCGTGCTGGGTGATCTCGCCGCGGACCTCGACGTCCAGGCGGACGGCCACCTCGCCGGCCAGCGCGGTGAAGATCCGGCCGAGCCGCTCGGCCAGCGGCAGGCCCGGGCGGACGTCCTCGGCGATCACGCCGCCCTGGACGTTGACGGCGTCCGGGACGAGCTCGCCGGCCAGCGCCAGGCGGACGGACTTGGCGACCGCGATGCCGGCCTTCTCCTGGGCCTCGTCGGTGGAGGCGCCCAGGTGCGGGGTGGCCACCACGTTGTCGAAGCCGAACAGCGGGGAGTCGGTGCACGGCTCCTTGGCGTAGACGTCCAGGCCGGCGCCGGCCACCCGGCCGTCGCGCAGGGCGCTCGCCAGCGCGGCCTCGTCCACGATGCCGCCGCGGGCGGCGTTGACGATGCGCACGCTGGGCTTGACCTTGTGCAGCGCCTCGTCGCCGATCAGACCGATGGTCTCCGGCGTCTTCGGAAGGTGGACGGTGATGAAGTCCGAGATCTCCAGCAGCTCTTCCAGCGAGACCAGCTTGACGCCCATCTGCGCGGCGCGGGCGGCCTGGATGTAGGGGTCGTACGCGACGATCTGCATGCCGAACGCGGACATCCGCTGCGCGACCAGCACACCGATCCGGCCGAGGCCGACGACGCCGAGGACCTTCTCGCTCAGCTCGACGCCGGTGTACTTGTTGCGCTTCCACTCGCCCTGCTTCAGGGCGGCGTTGGCCGGCGCGATGTTGCGGGCGACCGAGATCAGCAGGCCGCAGGCGAGTTCGGCGGCGGTGACGATGTTGGAGGTCGGCGCGTTGACGACCATCACGCCGGCCTTGGTGGCCGCGGCGACGTCCACGTTGTCGAGGCCGACGCCGGCGCGGGCGACCACCTTGAGCTTGTGGGCGGCGGCCAGCGCCTCGGCGTCCACCTTGGTGGCGGAGCGGATCAGGATGGCGTCCACGTCCGCGATCGCGGTCAGCAGCTCGGTGCGGTCCGCACCGTTGCAGTGGCGGATCTCGAAGTCCGGCCCGAGGGCGTCGACGGTGGCGGGGGACAGCTCTTCGGCGATCAGTACAACGGCGGTCTTGGTCACAGTGCTCACGACAGTGGTCCTTAACTGTCCGGTTCCCCCCGGCACGTAGGTGGCGTGGAAGGCGGGGGGAAGGTGGCATGCCGCGTAGGTAGACGCACGACGCTGTGGGCCTGACGCGCACTCGGAAGTGTATCGACGGGCTGGGTACCAGGCTGCTCCCGTCCGGCGAAATCACCCGGACGGGAGCAGCCTAGTTGTACAAGGACCCTACGGAATCGGACAGGTCCCGAAGGGGGCGGAGCCTTAAGGCTCAGGCCTCTTCCTTGACCCAGCTCATCAGCTTGCGGAGCTTCTTGCCGGTGGTCTCCAGCAGGTGGTCCTCGTCGGCCTTCTTGTACTCGTTGTACTTGGGCAGACCGGCCTTGTACTCGGCGATCCAGGTGTTGGCGAAGGTGCCGTCCTGGATCTCGGCGAGGACCTTCTTCATCTCGGCCTTGGTGGCGTCGGTGATGATGCGGGGGCCGGTGACGTAGTCGCCCCACTCGGCGGTCTCGGAGACCGACCAGCGCATCTTCTCCAGGCCGCCCTCGTACATCAGGTCGACGATGAGCTTCAGCTCGTGCAGGCACTCGAAGTAGGCGATCTCCGGCTGGTAGCCGGCCTCGACCAGGGTCTCGAACCCGGCCTTCACCAGGGCGGCGGTGCCACCGCAGAGGACGGCCTGCTCACCGAACAGGTCGGTCTCGGTCTCCTCGGTGAAGGTCGTCTTGATGACGCCGGCCTTGGTGGCGCCGATGCCCTTGGCGTAGGACAGCGCCAGCTCCAGGGCCTTGCCGGAGGCGTCCTGCTCGACGGCGACGATCGCGGGGACGCCGCGACCCTCCTCGTACTGGCGGCGGACCAGGTGGCCCGGACCCTTCGGGGCGACCATGCAGACGTCGACGTCGGCCGGCGGCTTGATGAAGCCGAAGCGGATGTTCAGGCCGTGGCCGAAGAACAGGGCGTCGCCCGCCTTCAGGTGCGGCGCGATGGACTCCTCGTAGACGTCGGACTGGATCGGGTCCGGCACCAGGATCATGATGACGTCGGCCTCGGCGGCGGCCTCGGCCGGGGTGACGACGCGCAGGCCGGCCTCCTCCGCCTTGGCGCGGGACTTCGAGTCGGCCTTCAGACCGACCCGGACGTCGGCACCCGAGTCGCGCAGGGACAGCGCGTGGGCGTGGCCCTGGCTGCCGTAGCCGATGACCGCGACCTTGCGGCCCTGGATGATGGACAGGTCGGCGTCGTCTTCGTAGAACAGCTCGGCCACGGGGGCACATCTCCTTGCGTGATGGTCTTGCCGGGTACGTTCCCACGGTACGTGGACCCGGCAGGGTGTGGGACGGTGCTTCAGGGGGTGAGACGACCGCGCTACGCGCTGCGGTCGAGGGCGCGCAGCGAGCGGTCGGTGATCGACCGGGCGCCGCGGCCGATGGCCACCAGGCCGGACTGGACGAGCTCCTTGACGCCGTACGGCTCCAGCATCCGGAGCATGGCCTCCAGCTTGTCCGAACTGCCGGTGGCCTCGATGGTCACCGCGTCGGGGGACACGTCGACCGTCTTGGCGCGGAAGAGCTGGACGATCTCGACGATCTGCGACCGCGTCTCGTTGTCGGCGCGGACCTTCACCAGGACCAGTTCCCGCTGGATCGCAGCGGACTGGTCGAGTTCGACGATCTTTATCACGTTCACGAGCTTGTTGAGCTGCTTGGTGACCTGTTCCAGCGGGAGGTCCTCGACGTTGACCACGATCGTCATCCGGGAGATGTCCGGGTGCTCCGTCGGGCCGACGGCGAGGGAGTCGATGTTGAAGCCCCGACGGGAGAACAGCGAGGCGATGCGGGCGAGCACGCCGGGCTTGTTCTCGACCAGGACGGAGAGGGTGTGCTTGGACATGGGGTCTCTGTTCCCTTGGCGTTCCGGAGCGGGCGTCAGTCGAGGTCGTCGCCGAAGTCGGGCCGGACGCCCTTGGCGAACTGGATCTCGTCGTTGCTGGTGCCGGCCGCGACCATCGGCCAGACCATGGCGTCCTGGTGGACGATGAAGTCGATGACGACCGGGCGGTCGTTGATCTCCATCGCCTGCTTGATCACCGCGTCCAGGTCCTCCGGGCGCTCGCAGCGCAGGCCGACGCAGCCCATCGCCTCGGAGAGCAGCACGAAGTCGGGGATCCGGGTGCCCTGGGCCGGCGGCTCGATGCCGTCGTGGTCCGGGCCGGCGTGCAGCACGGTGTTGGAGTAGCGCTGGTTGTAGAAGAGGGTCTGCCACTGGCGGACCATGCCCAGCGAACCGTTGTTGATGACCGCGACCTTGATCGGGATGTCGTTCAGGGCGCAGGTGACGAGTTCCTGATTGGTCATCTGGAAGCAGCCGTCGCCGTCGATCGCCCAGACCGCCGTCTCCGGGCGGCCCGCCTTGGCCCCCATCGCGGCCGGCACCGCGTAGCCCATGGTGCCCGCGCCGCCCGAGTTCAGCCAGGTGGCCGGCTTCTCGAACTGGATGAACTGCGAACTCCACATCTGGTGCTGGCCGACGCCCGCGGCGTAGATCGCCTCCGGGCCGACCAGCCGGCCGATCCGCTCGATGACCTGCTGCGGGGAGAGCTGACCGGCCGGGGCCGGCTCGTAGCCCAGCGGGTAGGTCTTCTTCCACTCGTTGAGCTTGACCCACCAGTCCGCGTAGTCGCTGCGGTGGCCGGCGTCGAACTCGGCCTGGACGGCGACGATCAGGTCGGCCAGCACCTCGCGGGCGTCGCCGACGATCGGCACGTCGGCCGGGCGGTTCTTGCCGATCTCGGCCGGGTCGATGTCGGCGTGGACGACCTTGGCGTAGGGCGCGAAGC
Source organism: Kitasatospora sp. NPDC001603 (assembly GCF_040298365.1). Classification (NCBI taxonomy): domain Bacteria; kingdom Bacillati; phylum Actinomycetota; class Actinomycetes; order Kitasatosporales; family Streptomycetaceae; genus Kitasatospora; species Kitasatospora sp. NPDC001603. The sequence continues at coordinate 27,413 of NZ_JBEPAA010000069.1, read as the reverse complement.
TGTCCAGCTTGCCGGTGACGCGGTCGTCGAAGCGGGCGCCCAGGGTGAAGAGCAGGTCCGACTTCTGCAGCGCGGTGACGGCCGGGACGGTGCCGTGCATGCCGGGCATGCCCAGGTGCTGGGGGTGGCTGTCGGGGAAGGCGCCGAGCGCCATCAGCGTGGTGACCACGGGGGCGCCGGTCAGCTCGGCGAGGATCCGCAGTTCGGCCGTGGCGTGCGCCTTGAGCACCCCGCCGCCGACGTACAGCACCGGGCGCCGGGCGCTCACCAGCATCTTCGCGGCCTCGCGGATCTGCTTGGCGTGCGGCTTGGTGACCGGGCGGTAGCCGGGCAGCGAGGTCTCGGCCGGCCAGCGGAAGGTGGTGGTGGCCTGCAGCGCGTCCTTGGCGATGTCGACCAGCACCGGGCCGGGTCGGCCGGTGGCGGCGATGTGGAACGCCTCGGAGATCACCCGGGGGATCTCGGCGGGGTCGGTCACCAGGAAGTTGTGCTTGGTGATCGGCATCGTGATGCCGCAGATGTCCGCCTCCTGGAAGGCGTCGGTGCCGATCGCCTTGGAGGCGACCTGCCCGGTGATCGCCACCATCGGGACGGAGTCCATGTACGCGTCGGCGATCGGGGTCACCAGGTTGGTCGCGCCCGGCCCCGAGGTGGCCATGCAGACCCCGACCTTGCCGGTGGCCTGGGCGTAACCGGTGGCGGCGTGGCCGGCGCCCTGCTCGTGGCGGACCAGGATGTGGCGCACCTTGGTCGAGTCCATCAGCGGGTCGTACGCGGGAAGGATGGCCCCGCCCGGGATGCCGAAGACGGTGTCCGCGCCCACGGCCTCCAGCGAGCGGATGAGCGACTGGGCTCCGGTCATGGTCTCGACGACGTGCTGGGGAGCGGGAGCGTGGGCGGCCGGGGTGTCCCCGCGGCGGGGGGATGCGGCGTGCTCAGTCATCTGCCTGTCTCTTCTCGGGTTTCGCCGGCCCGGGTGGTTGCGGGCCCCAAGTGGCTGAGGGTGGGGTCCCGCGTGTCGGGCCGATCGCCGGCTCTGCCCCAATCGTCCCTCCTCGCCCTCCGGAATCGGGGGGAATCGGGCGGCCGGGGCCAGTGGTCTTGCGGAGTGGAACAGCGTCAGTGCAACAAAAAACCCCTCGTGCCAAGGGCATGCGAGGGGTGGCGCGTCGGTCTGTCACGAGCGGGGCATCGCCCGCTCAGCCGACGCGCCCGCCAAGTACGAGAATTCGGGTGCGCATGGCAACGACCTTCCTCCCGTGCGGGGTCGACTGTCAAGCAGGTGGGACGACAGTCTCGCCATGCGGACCGTGCCCCGGGCCCGCGGCGGCCCGGTGTTCGGGCAGGTCGGAGGGGCTGTGAGGGGGCCCGGACCGCCCCCCGCCGGGCTCGCCGCGGCCACCCGTCCGGGTGTCCGCGGCCAGGTACGCGCGCCGCGCCGAGAGCGAGCCGAGCGGGCGCGGCAGCGGGTAGGAACGGCGCACCAGCGCCCGCCGCAGCCGGGTCTCGTCCAGCGGCGGGGCGAAGGCCGACCCCTGGCCCTGCCGGCAGCCCAGCTCCTGGAGGACGGCCACCTGGCGCGGCAGGTCCACCCCCTCGGCCGCGGTGACCAGGCCGAGGTCCCGGCCGAGCCGCAGCGCGTGCCCGGCCAGCGTCCGGCCGAGCGGCGAGTCACCGAGGTCCTGGACCAGCGTGCGGTCCAGTTTGAGGCTGTCGAAGGGCAGCCGGGCGAGCGCCCCCAGCGAGCCGTTGCCCGCCCCGAAGCCGGCCAGCGCGGTCGAGACGCCGAGCCGGCGCAGCGCGGCCAGCCGGCGGCCGAGTTCGTCGGCCAGCGCGTCCGGGCCCATCCGGGCCACCTCGACCACCAGGTGGCCGGCCGGCAGCCCGGTGTCGCGCAGCGCCGCGACCACCGCCTCGTACATGCCGGGCGAGCAGAGGCGCTGCGCCGAGAGCCGGACCGACACCGGCACCGGGGCCGCGGCCGAGCGGGTCCTCGCCGGCAGCCCGCGGCGCAGCGCGGCAGCCGTCACCGCCTCGTGGATCAGCCAGCGGGAGAACCGGGTGGCCGCGTCGCCGTGCTCGGCGGAGCGCAGGAACTCGGCGGGGGTGAGCAGCAGGCCCTGCGCGGAGCGCCAGCGGGCCTGGGCCTCGACGCCGGTGACGGCGCCGGTCCCGAGGTCCACCACCGGCTGGTGGAGCAGTGTGAAGCCGCCCTCGCGGACGGCCACCCGCAGCCGCTCCTCCAGCTCGGTGCGGCGCTCCAGGTCGGCCCGCATCGCCGGGGTGTAGAGCACCACCCGGCCTTTGCCCTCGGACTTGGCCCGGTACATCGCGAGGTCGGCGTTGCGCATCAGCTCGTCGGTGGCGGCCCGGGGATCGGCGGCCGGGCCGCGCTCGGGGGTGCCGAAGGAGATGCCGATGCTGGCCGCGACGCTGAGTTCGGCGCCGCCGATCCAGTACGGCTCGGAGAGGGCGATCCGCAGCCGCTCGGCGAGTTCCTGGACCTGCAGCCGGCCGAGCGGGCCGCAGACCAGCGCCGCGAACTCGTCCCCGCCGAACCGGGCGACGGTGTCGCCGCTGCGCACCGCGCCCTGCAGCCGGCGGGCGGCCTGCACCAGCAGTTCGTCGCCGACCTGGTGGCCGGCGCTGTCGTTGACCGCCTTGAAGCCGTCCAGGTCGAGGAAGAGCACGGCGATCCCGGCGCCCGCGCCGCCCTGCTGGCCGCGGGTGGCGAGGGCGGCGCGCAGCCGTTGGGCGAACAGCGCCCGGTTGGGCAGGTCGGTGAGCGGGTCGTGGAAGGCGTTGTGCTGCAACTGGGCCTGCAGTATGACGCGTTCAGTGACGTCCCGGCTGTTCAGGATCAGGCCGTCGCGGTACCGGTTGACGGTGGACTCGACGTGCAGCCACTCGCCGGCGCCGGAGCTGATCCGGCACTCCACCCGGGCCGCGGACGGCTCGGCGGCGGCGGGCGAGCGGAGCGCGGCGAGCCGGCCCCGGGCCAGGAAGCGGCGGACCTCCGCGAGCACCCGGTCCACGTCCTCGGGGTGGACGAGGTCCAGCAGGTTGCCGCCGACCAGCTCCTCCGGATCCCGCCCGTAGACGCCGAGCGCGGCCGGGGACACGTAGGAGAGCACGCCGTTGGCGCCGGCGATCATGATGACGTCGCTGGAGCCCTGCACCAGGGAGCGGAAGTGCGCCTCCTTGTGCGCCAGCTCCTGCGCCAGCGAGAGGTTGTCCAGCAGCATCACGCCCTGGCGCAGGATCAGCGCCAGGCCGACGGTGCAGGCGGCCGCGGCCACCACCCGGTCCAGGGGCCGCCCGCCGAGGGCGTTGTAGAGGATCCCGGCGGTGCAGACGGCGGCCGCCGCGTACGGGGTGAGCGCGCTGAAGGTGGTGGCCACCCGGCGGCGCGGCAGGCCGCCGACCGAGGGGTGCTCGCGCAGCGGACGGCGCCAGCGCGGCGACCACGGGGCCCAGGCCAGCAGCAGGCTGCCGGCGAACCAGCCGGCGTCCAGCAGCTCCCCCGAGTGGTAGTTGCTCTTCAGCTCCGGCGAGGTGAAGAGGGCGTCGCAGAGCACCGTCACGGCGAGCGCGATCATCGCGGTGTGCACCGCGGCCCGGTTGCCGTCGCGGCCGCCGAAGCGCAGCCCGACCACCAGGCTGACCAGCAGGATGTCCAGCACCGGGTAGGCCAGGTTGGTCGCCAGCGCCACCACGGAGCCGTCCGCGCCGGCGGCGATCCGGCCGAGCGCCAGGCTCCAGCTCAGGGTGAACAGCGAGCCGGCCACCAGCCAGCCGTCCAGCAGCAGGCAGAGCCAGCCGGCGGCGCTGCGCGGGCGCTGGGAGAGCACCAGCACGCCGGTGATGGCGAGCGGGGCGAACAGCAGGAAGGCGAACTCGGCGAGCGAGTCCTGCGGCTGCTTGCCGGGTTCGACCAGCTCGTACCAGCCCCAGGTGGCGTTGCCGAACGCGACCATGAGCGAGGAGAGGCCGAACAGCAGCCAGGCCGAGCGGGCCGGGCCGCCGACCGTACAGGCGTACGTCAGACAGGACAGCGCGGCCGCGAGCGCGGCCGCCGCCAGGCCGAAGTCCCCCATGAAGACGGAGAGTTGGCGCGACCCCCAGCCGAGGGACGCGCCCAGTGCGTACGCCAGGCAGAGGGCGCCGAGCACGGTGCCGGGCAGGGATCGGCTGTACAGCAGTCGGCGGACCGGGCCGCGCCGGACGGCTGCGGACAGGTCGGCGTCCGGTACGCCCGACCGTCCGGCTCCGGGCAGCACCGCATCGGTGGAGCTCACTCGGCCTCTCCCCCTCCGACCCGGAGCCTGGCGCCCCGGCCACGGGCCACCGGCCGCGCACCTGATGGCCGTACGCGGTGACCAGGCGCCCCGTCAGGGCGATGGCCCAGGGGGTGGGCGGCCTGCCGGCCGACGCACCGCACCGATGTTCCCACTCGGGACCCTACACCACTTCGGTCACTCAATGACACGCACACTCAACTTAGAGTAATGGTGAAGGGGTGGTGAAATGCACCCGATTCCGCCGGATCGGGCCGGTTGGCGGGGGCGTGCGGACGGGGGCTCACGCGGCGCGCACGGGAGCACGCGGCGGGGTCCGGTGACCACCGGCCGGTCCGGGCAGGTCCGGCCGGTGGTCACCGGCGAGCGTGCGGGTCAGCGGCCGGCCAGCGCCGGCTCGTCCGGGAAGAGCCGCAGGCGGTGCGCCAGTGCGGCGGCCTCGCCCCGGCCGGCCACCGCGAGCTTGCCGAGGATGTTGGAGACGTGCACGCTCGCGGTCTTCGGCGAGATGTACAGCTCCTCCGCGATCTGCCGGTTGGTACGGCCCCGGGCGAGCAACCGGAGCACGTCCCGCTCACGGGGGGTGAGCCCGAAGGAGTCGCCGACCGCGGGCACCGCGGTGGCCCTCGCCGCACGGGCGGTCAGCGCCAGACCGGCCCGCTCGGCCAGGCCGTTGATCTCGGCCAGCAGCGCGCTGTCCGACCGGGCCCGGGCCAGCGTCCGGGCCTCGCGGAGCAGGGCCGCCCCGGCCTCCCGGTCGCCGGCCAGCACCCCGGCCTCGCCGGCCCGCAGCAGGGCCGCCGCCAGCGGGCCGGGCAGCCCGGCCGGCCGCAGCGCCTCGACGGCGACGGCCCACTGCACCGGGGTGTCCAGGCCCTCGGCCCGGGCCAGTTCGGCCTCCAGCAGGCGCGCCCAGCCGTGGTGCAGCGGCGCCTTGGGAGTCAGCCCGGCGGCCACCTCGGCGATCCTGGCCAGCACCGCGGGCCGGCCCGGATCGGCCTCCGGCAGGCCCCGGCCGTCGGCCTCGGCCGCGGCCCCGTCGATGAGCAGCGGGTAGAGCGCGGCCTCGTTCCCGGCCGGAACGGGGCCCCCGATCACCGCGAGCAGTTCGGCCCGCGCCTCCAGCGGCCGCCTGCCGCGGGCGGCGATCAGCACCGCGAGCCGGGAGATCGGCACCGAGTGCTGGACCTGGCAGACCCGGTCCGAGGCCCGGGCCTGGGCCAGCATGCCGGCCGCCGCCGGGAGGTCCCCGCGCAGCAGGGCCAGCTCGCCCCGCAGCCGGTCGAGGAACTCGGCGTGGCTGCCCGGGTACTGGGTCCGCTCGGCGCCGGCCAGCAGCTCGGCCGCCTCCCCGGTCCGGCCCAGGTCGAGCAGCGCCTCGGCGAGGTTGCCGAGCAGCAGGGTGCCGATGTTGCGCAGCAGGCCGGTGCCGTCCGCCGTCTCCAGCCCCTCGCGGGCGAGCGCCACCGCCTCCTCCGCGCGGCCGAGCGACTGCAGCAGGCTGGCCAGGTTGTTGAGGCCGCGGAGCATCAGGTCGGGGACGCCGAGCCCACGGGTGGCGGCGAGCGCCTCGGTCAGCTCGGTGACGGCGGCCTCGGGGTCGTTGCCCAGGTCGTGGCGGAGCGTGCCGAGCGTCATCCGGGCGTGCTGCTCGACGGCGTGCGCGCCGACCTGGCGGGCGATCGCCGCGGCCCGCTCGGCGAGTTCGACGCTCTCGCCGGTCGGGTTGTTGAGCATGGCGATGCCGGCGCTCAGCGCGAACACCTCGGCCTGCACCGCGGACGGCGGCAGGTGCTCGACCAGCCGCCGGGCGTAGGCCGCCTCGTCCTGGTCCTTGGAGCGGTTGAGGTGGCCGAACATCCGGGCCCGGTTCATCCGGAACCAGGCGGCCCGGGCCGGGTCGCGGGTCTCGTCGACCAGCTTCAGCGCCCGCCGGGAGAGGCTCAGCCCGCGCTCGCGGTCCCCGCTGCGCCGGGCCGCGACCACCGCCTCGGCGAGGACGTCGACCAGTTGCAGCCGCTCGCAGTCGCCGTCGTGGGTGTCCACGTCGCAGGAGCAGGGCGGGTAGGTCTCGGCCCAGTCGTAGGGGCGCAGGGTGTGCGCCAGGACGTCCTCGGAGACCTCGTCCCACAGCTCCAGGGCCCGCTCCAGCATCCGCAGCTGCTCGGCGAAGGCGTTGCGCCGGCGGGCGGCCCGGGCGGCGTCCAGGGCGCTCGGCAGGGCCCGGACCGGATCGTGCGCGTGGTACCAGTAGTTGGCCAGCCGGGCCGGCCGGACGTCGCAGCCGACCAGGTGCGGCTGCTGCTCCAGGGCGGTGGCGAAGCGGCGGTTGATCCGGTGCCGCTCGCCGGGCAGCAGGTCGTCCGAGACCGCCTCCCGGACGAGGGCGTGCCGGAACCGGTAGCCGTCCCCGTCGGTGTCCGGGCGCAGGATGTTGGCGCCGACGGCCGCGCGCAGCGACTCGATCAGCTCCTCCTCGTCGTCCAGCACCGCGGCCAGCAGCGCGTGCTCGACGTAGGAGCCGCCCTCGGCGGCGATCCGCAGCACCCGCTGGGTCTCCTCGTCCAGCGCCTCGACCCGGACCAGCAGGATGTCCCGCAGCGAGTCGGTGAGCCCGGCCGAGCAGCCGGACTGGAAGGAGGTGGCGAGCTCCTCGACGAAGAACGGGTTGCCCTCGGAGCGGCGGTGGATCCGGTCGACCAGCTGCCGGTCGGGGTCGGCGGTGCCGAGGATGCCGGCCAGCTGCTCGGCCACCTCGCCCGGGCCGAACCGCTCCAGCTCCATCCGCTGGACGGTGCGCAGCCGCTCCAGCTCGGCGAGGAAGGGCCGCAGCGGGTGGCGGCGGTGCAGGTCGTCGGTGCGGTAGGTGGCCACCAGCAGCACGCGGGCCCGGTGCAGGGTGCGGACCAGGTAGGTGAAGAGCTCCCGGGTCGAACGGTCGGACCAGTGCAGGTCCTCGACCGCGAGCACGAGGGTACGGTCCGTGCCGAGCCGCTCGAACAGCCTCGCGGTGTGCTCGAACAGCCGGGCCCGGCCGTACTCGTCGTTGGGTTCGCCGTCGGCCTCGCCGAAGTCGGGCAGCAGCCGGGCGAGGTGGCCCTCGCTGCCGGCCGCGGCGGCCTCCAGCTCGGCGCCCAGCCCCCGGTGCAGCCGGCGCAGCGCGGTGGCCAGCGGCGCGTACGGCAGCCCCTCGGCGCCGACCTCCAGACAGCCGCCGACGGTGGTGACCACGCCCTCGTCCGCGCAGCACCGGTCGAGGAACTCCTCCAGCAGCCTGGTCTTGCCGACGCCCGCCTCGCCGCCGATCAGGACGGTCTGCGGCTTCCCCTCCCCGGCCCGCCGCAGCGCCTCGCCCAGTCCGGTGATCTCGGTGCCGCGGCCGACGAAGACGGGACTCACCGATATCTGCTGCATGGAGGCGAGCATGCCATAACCGTCCGGGCCGGGCCGATCGGTTATCCCGGCCCTCGGACGCCCGGAAGGGGAGGCGCTGGATCGCACCTCCCCTTCCATCTCCGTCCCGACCCCGGCCGGGTGTCGACCCGTCAGCACTCGCGCAGACGCGCGGCGCGCCGCTCGGAGCGGACGGCGGGCAGCCGGCGCAGGCCGCGGCGGTCGCCCTTGGCCTCGCGGACCAGGCGCTGGTGGTCGGCCTGGGCGTGGAGTTCCCGCACCTGGTGCTGGATGAGCTCGTACTCGAACACGGTGTTTCCCCTCGTGGTGGTCTCTCTCGTTCTGAGGTAAAGCCTCCTCCCCCAGGGGGGTGCGCCACATCGGCACCTTGCCCGATGTTCCGGGCGGCCTGCGCCTTAGGTCGGGCGGCCGGGAACGGCAAGGGCCCGGATCCACCCCACTTAGGGGGTGGATCCGGGCCCTGAGCGCACTAAGGCACCTTAGAAAGCCTTAGATGCCTTAGAAACCGTGGTCGGATCCGGTCGGCACCGAGCTTCTTCAGGTCGTGCCTACTGCCCTTCCACGCCGAGCTTCGCCAGGATGAGGTCCTTCACCCGGGCCGCGTCGGCCTGCCCGCGGGTGGCCTTCATGACCGCGCCGACGAGCGCGCCCACCGCGGCGACCTTGCCGTCGCGGATCTTGGCGGCGATCGCCTCGTTGCCGGCGATGGCCTCGTCGACGGCCGCGCCGAGCGCGGAGTCGTCCGAGACGACGGCCAGGCCGCGCTTCTCGACGACCTCGTCCGGCTCGCCCTCACCGGCCAGCACGGCCTCGATGACCTGGCGGGCCAGCTTGTCGTTCAGCTTGCCCTCGGCGACCAGCGCGGTCACCCGGGCGACCTGCGCCGGGGTGATCGGCTGCTCGCTCAGCTCGGTGCCGGTCTCGTTGGCCCGGCGGGCCAGCTCGCCCATCCACCACTTGCGGGCCTGGTCGGCCGGGGCGCCGGCGGCGATGGTCTCCAGGATCGGCTCGACCGCGCCGGCGTTCAGCACCGACTGCATGTCCTTGTCGGTCAGGCCCCACTCGGCCTGCAGCCGGGCCCGGCGCACCCGCGGCAGCTCGGGCAGACCGGCGCGCAGCTCCTCCACCCAGGCGCGGGACGGCGCGATCGGCACCAGGTCCGGCTCGGGGAAGTAGCGGTAGTCCTCGGCGTTGTCCTTGATCCGGCCGGCGGTGGTGCTGCCGTCCTCCTCGTGGAAGTGCCGGGTCTCCTGGACGATCGTGCCGCCGTCGCCCAGCACCGTGGCGTGCCGCTGGATCTCGAACCGGGCGGCCCGCTCGACGCTGCGCAGCGAGTTGACGTTCTTGGTCTCGGAGCGGGTGCCGAACTTCTCGGTGCCGTTGGGGCGCAGCGACAGGTTGACGTCGCAGCGCATCTGGCCCTTGTCCATCCGGGCCTCGGAGACGCCCAGCGCCTTGATCAGCTCACGCAGCTCGGCGACGTACGCCTTGGCGACCTCGGGGGCCCGCTCGCCGGCGCCCTCGATCGGCTTGGTGACGATCTCGATCAGCGGGATGCCGGCCCGGTTGTAGTCGAGCAGCGAGTGCGTGGCGCCGTGGATCCGGCCGGTCGCGCCGCCGACGTGGCTGGACTTGCCGGTGTCCTCCTCCATGTGGGCGCGCTCGATCTCCACCCGGAAGGTCGAGCCGTCCTCCAGCTGCACGTCGAGGTAGCCGTTGAAGGCGATCGGCTCGTCGTACTGCGAGGTCTGGAAGTTCTTCGGCATGTCCGGGTAGAAGTAGTTCTTCCGGGCGAACCGGCACCACTCGGCGATCTCGCAGTTCAGCGCCAGGCCGATCTTGATCGCCGACTCGACGCCGATGGCGTTGACCACCGGCAGCGAGCCGGGCAGGCCCAGACAGGTCGGGCAGACCTGGCTGTTCGGCTCGGCACCCAGTTCGGTCGAGCACCCGCAGAACATCTTGGTCTTGGTACCCAGCTCGACGTGGACCTCAAGGCCCATCACCGGGTCGTACGACGCGAGAGCGTCCTCGTAGGAGACCAGGTTCATGACGCTCACAGCGTCCCCTTCGCTAAAAGTCTGTGGAGGTACGGGCCCGGCCGCGCACGGTCGGGTGCGCGGCCGGGCCGAGGGCGTTCTCAGCCCAGCAGCACGTCGTCGTCGCCGAGCCGGCGCAACTCGCGCACCAGCAGGGCGGTGCCGGTGACCAGCGCCGCCGCACCGACCAGGGCGTTGATCAGCTTGAGCGTGTCGCTCTCGCCGCGCGCCTTCCGGATGTCCTTGACGATCGAGACCGCGCCGAACGTGCTGGTGCCGATGGACAGCCACAGGCCGGGCTTGGAGTGCTTGAAGCCCTTCGCCTTTTCGAGCTTGCTCACAGTGCCGGTGCCTCCTCCAGCAGGGTGTGCCCCCACTTGTCGTTGAGTGCGGCCTCGACGGCGCCGCCCACGCGGTACAGGCGGTCGTCCGCCATCGCGGGTGCGATGATCTGCAGGCCGACCGGGAGATTGTCCTCCGGCGCCAGCCCGCAGGGCAGCGACATGGCCGCGTTGCCCGCGAGGTTCGACGGAATCGTGCAGAGGTCGGCCAGGTACATCGCCATCGGGTCGTCGGCGCGCTCGCCGATCGGGAAGGCGGTGGTCGGCGTGGTCGGCGAGACCAGCACGTCCACGCCGGCGAAGGCGGTGTCGAAGTCGCGCGAGATGAGCGTGCGCACCTTCTGGGCCGAGCCGTAGTAGGCGTCGTAGTAGCCCGAGGAGAGGGCGTAGGTGCCGAGGATGATCCGGCGCTTCACCTCGGGGCCGAAGCCGGCCTCGCGGGTGAGGGCGGTGACGTCCTCGGCCGAGCGGGTGCCGTCGTCGCCGACCCGCAGGCCGTAGCGCATCGCGTCGAAGCGGGCCAGGTTGGACGAGGCCTCGCTGGGCGCGATCAGGTAGTACGCGGGCAGCGCCAGGGTGAACGACGGGCAGGAGACCTCGACGACCTCCGCGCCCAGCTCGCGCAGCAGCTCGACGGACTCGTTGAACCGCTGCATGACGCCGGCCTGGTAGCCCTCGCCGGCGAACTCCTTGACCACGCCGATCCGCATGCCGCGCACGTCGCGCAGCTTGGCGGCCTCGACCACGGCCGGGACGGGCGCGTCGATCGAGGTGGAGTCCAGCGGGTCGTGGCCGGCGATCGCCTCGTGCAGCAGCGCCGCGTCGAGCACGGTGCGGGCGCACGGACCGCCCTGGTCCAGCGAGGAGGAGAACGCGACCAGGCCGTAGCGGGAGACCGACCCGTAGGTGGGCTTCACGCCGACGGTGCCGGTGACGGCGCCGGGCTGGCGGATCGAGCCGCCGGTGTCGGTGCCGATCGCCAGCGGGGCCTCGAAGGCGGCCAGCGCGGCGGCCGAGCCACCGCCGGAGCCGCCGGGGATCCGGCTGAGGTCCCACGGGTTGCCGGTGGGGCCGTAGGCCGAGTTCTCGGTGGAGGAGCCCATCGCGAACTCGTCCATGTTGGTCTTGCCGAGGATCACCACGCCCGCGTCCTTGAGACGCGAGGTCAGGGTGGCGTCGTACGGCGGGATCCAGCCTTCGAGGATCTTGGACCCGCAGGTGGTCGGCACGCCCTTGGTGGTGAAGACGTCCTTCAGCGCGAGCGGGACGCCGGCCAGCGGGCCCAGCTCCTCGCCCTTGGCGCGCTTCTCGTCGACGGCCCTGGCGGCGTCCAGCGCGCCCTCGGTGTCGACGTGCAGGAAGGCGTTGACCTTCTTGTCGACGGCGCCGATGCGGTCCAGGTGCGCCTGGGCGACCTCGACGGCGGAGACCTCGCCCTTGGCGATGGCGCTCGCGGTCTCGGCCGCGGTGTAGCGGATCAGGTCGGTCATCGGTCAGTCCTCCCCGAGGATCTGCGGCACACGGAAACGCTGCTCCTCGGCGGCGGGGGCGCCGGACAGCGCCTGCTCCGGGGTGAGCGACGGTCGCACCACGTCCGCCCGCATGACGTTGGTCAGCGGGAGGGGGTGGGAGGTCGGCGGGACGTCCTGTCCGGCGACCTCCGAAACGCGCGCGACCGCGCCGATGATCACGTCGAGCTGCTCGGCGAAGTGGTCCAGCTCTTCGGCCTGCAACTCAAGACGCGACAGCCGAGCGAGGTGGGCGACCTCCTCGCGCGTGATGCCAGGCATGCGGCGATCCTCAGGGGTGTGAGTTCTGGTGAGACCCGGCGCCGCGCTCAGGCGGTGCCGGGCCCGGGCAGGAGCAGCCGGCTCGGCGCTCCCGTCCTCTTGGTCTGTGGACCCCATCCTATGGGGCCCGGCCCGGCCACCGGCCAACGAGTAACCCCGCGGGGCGGTCACCCTGCCCCGGCCCCGCTCCGGGACCGGGCCGGCGACCGCCGCGGACGCCCTACTGCGGGCTCGTCGGGACCCACCTCGGCGTGCCCTGCGCCTGGACCTCCAACTGGGCCGCCGACACCGCCTGGACCACCGGCGGCAGCACCGGCGGGATGACCGGCGGCAGCACCGGCTGGATCCCCGGCTTGACCACCGGCTGGATCACCCGCGGCAGTTGACCCGCCGGGCCGAACCGCTCGACCGGCGGGGCGCCGGTGCGGTGCACCCGGAGCCAGGCGGTGGCCTGCTCGGCCGGCAGCGCCGCCGAGACCAGCCAGCCCTGGACGGCGTCCACGCCCATCCGGTGCAGCCGCTCCCAGGTCTCGTCGTCCTCCACGCCCTCGGCCACCACGGTCAGGCCCAGCGAGTGGGCCAGCTCCACCGAGCAGCGGACCACGGCCGCGTCGTGGTCGTCGGCGACCATCCGGGAGACGAAGGAGCGGTCGATCTTCAACTCGCCGACCGGCAGGCTGCGCAGCCGCACCAGCGAGGAGTGGCCCGTCCCGAAGTCGTCCAGGGACATCCCGACGCCGTAGCCGCGCAGCTCGGCCAGGGTGTCGGCGGCCCGCCGGGAGTCGTCCAGCAGCAGCCGCTCGGTGATCTCCAGCTGGAGCGCGTGGGCCGGCACCTGGTGGCGGACGAGGTGCCCGGCGACCCGCTGGGCGAAGCCCGGGTTCAGCACGTCGCGCGGCGAGACGTTCACCGCGACCTGCACCTGGAGGCCCTGCTCGCGCCAGGAGGCGAGCTGGCCGACGGCCGCCTCCAGGACGTAGTCGGTCAGCCGGGGCATCAGGCCGCTGGACTCCGCGAGCCCGACGAACTCGTCCGGCGAGACCTTGCCCTGGCCAGGCCGGTCCCAGCGCAGCAGCGCCTCCAGCCCGACCACCCGGCCGTCGAAGGCCACCTTGGGCTGGTAGTGCAACTGCACCTCGCCGGTCTCCAGCGCCCGCCGCAGATCACCGAGCAGCCCGATCCGGTACGGCGTGTCGGCGTCCTGGGCCTCGTCGTACTGTTCGACGGAGGTGCAGCCGCGCTGGGCGTGGCCCATCGCCACGTCGGCGCGGCGCAGCAGCGACTCGGCGTCCTGGGCGTGCTGCGGGTAGACGCAGACGCCGGCGCTGGCCTCCAGGACGAGCAGCAGCCCGTCCAGCCGGATCGGTGCGGCCAGCTCGGCGATCAGCGCCGTGGCGACCCGCTCCAGGGTGTTGGGGCAGCCGACGCCGGGCAGCAGCACGGCGAACTCGTCGCCGCCCATCCGGGCCACCATCGGGCGGCCGCGCCGGTAGTCCCGGGGCATCCCGGCGAAGACGTCGTCGATCGTCTCCCGTCCCGCTCCGCCGGACGCGCCGGAGCGCAGGGCGCGGTGCAGCCGGCGGGCGATGTGCACCAGCAGCCGGTCGCCGGCGGTGTGGCCGAGCGTGTCGTTGAGCGACCTGAACCGGTCGAGGTCGAGCAGGATCAGCCCGACGCTGTAGCCCTGCTCGTGCTCGGCGATGGCCTCCTGGGCGGCCAGTAAGAGGGCCTGGCGGTTGGGCAGGTCCGTCAGCGGGTCGGTGAGCTGGTCACGGGCGCGGTCCCGGGCGATCCGCCAGGCCGCGACCAGCACGGCCAGCGGCACCGCGAACAGCGGCAGCAGCTCGGGCTCGTAGCGGTAGACCAGGACGGCCAGCGGGATGAGCGGTGCGGCGCCGGCCAGCAGGACTCCGAGCAGCAGGACCGCACCCGCCACCCCCTGCGGCGGGCGTGTGGGCGCACCGCCGGTCGTACGATCCATAAGCCCTGTCCTCCGTCGGGCCCGCCCCGTCAGGCCGCCTTACGGTGAGGCACCGTACCGGTGCCGGCAGCTGCCGGGCATGAGCGACCCCGCGGAGACCGGCTCAGCCGGTGCCCCCACCCCTGCTGACACTCTGTTGCGCTCCAGGGTATTCCGGGGTCCACCCGGCGGGCAGACTTTCGGACAACCGGGAGCGCGCCACCGCTTTCCGGTGCCGCACAGTGACACAATGCCCGCTTTCACCGCGCGGCACCCGGTGACGGCGCATCAGGACGATAACAAGACGGACTCGGTGGCTCCGAGTTCGGGTCACCCCTCGGCGGGGGGCTCCTCGGCGGCCCCGGCGACGGCCTCCGGTTCGGGCAGGCCCAGGTGCCTGCGAGCCGCGTCCGGCCCCTGCTCCAGCAGCACCGTGAAGCCCTCGTCGTCCAGGACCGGCAGCCCGAGCTGAACGGCCTTGTCGAACTTGGAACCGGGATTGTCACCGGCGACCACGAAATCGGTCTTCTTCGACACCGATCCGGTCACCTTCGCTCCGCGCGAGGTCAGCGCCTCCTTGGCGCCGTCCCGGGTGTGCCCCGCCAGCGTGCCGGTGACCACCACCGTCAGCCCCTCCAGCGGACGCTCGCCCTGCTCCTCGCCGGCCTCCTCGGTGAAGCGCACGCCGGCACCGCGCCACTTCTCCAGGATCTCCCGGTGCCACTCCTCCTGGTACCACTCGGCGATCGAGCGCGCCGTACCGGGACCGACCCCCTCGGTGGCGGCCAGCTCCTCCTGGCTGGCCGCGAAGATCCGGTCGAGGTCGCGGAACTCCCTGGCCAGCGCCTGCGCGGCGACCGGGCCGACGTGCCGGATCGACAGGCCGTTGAGGAAGCGCCAGAGGGGGCGCTCCCTGGCCAGGTCGATGTTGTCGAGCATCAGGCCGGTGTTCTTCTTGGCCGCGCCCGTGGTGGTCGCGAAGAAGAACACCTCCTTCTCCTCGCCGGTCTCGTCGTCGAGCTTCGGCAGGCCGGTCTTCGGGTCGCGGACCAGCACCTTGATCGGCAGCAGCTGCTCGGCGGTGAGGCGGAAGATGTCGCCCTCGTCCCGGACCGGCGCCTCGGCCGGCTCCAGCGGCTGGGTCAGCGCCGTCGCCGCGACGTAGCCCAGCCCCTCGATGTCCAGCGCGGACCGGCCGCCCAGGAAGGCGATCCGCTCGCGGATCTGGGCCGGGCAGAACCGCGCGTTGGGGCAGCGCAGGTCGATGTCGCCCTCCGCCATCGGGCGCAGCTCGGCGCCGCACTCGTGGCAGTGCGAGGGCATCACGAACTCCTGCTCGGTGCCGTCCCGCAGGTCGTACACCGGGCCGAGGATCTCGGGGATGACGTCACCGGCCTTGCGGAGCACCACGGTGTCGCCCAGCATGACGTCCTTGGCCTTGACGATCTGCTGGTTGTGCAGCGTCGCGTACTGCACCATCGAGCCGGCCACCTTCACCGGCTCCGCCAGCACCGCGTACGGGGTGGCCCGGCCGGTGCGGCCGATGCCGACCTTGATCGCGGCGAGCTTGCCGGTGACCTCCTCCGGCGGGTACTTCCAGGCGATCGCCCAGCGCGGGGACTTCGAGGTCGCGCCGAGCCGGCCCTGGAGGGCGATCTCGTCCACCTTGACCACGACGCCGTCGATCTCGTGCTCGACCGAGTGCCGCTGCGCGCCGAAGTGCTCGATGAAGGCGCGGACCTCGGCCAGCGTGCCGACCACCTTGTTGTGCCGGGCCGTGGGCAGGCCCCAGTCGTGCAGCAGCCGGTAGGCGTGCGACTGGTTGTCGATGTCGAAGCCGACCCGGGCGCCGATGCCGTGCACCACCATGTGCAGCGGGCGGGACGCGGTGATGTGCGGGTCCTTCTGGCGCAGCGAACCGGCGGCCGCGTTGCGCGGGTTCATGAACAGCCGGATCATCGCCCGGGGCCGCTTGCCCTCCTTGGCGCGCTCCTCGTTCTCCTGCCGGCGGCGCTCGTTCTCCTCGGCGAAGGAGGCGTTGAGCGCCTCGAAGGCGTCGGTGGGGAAGTAGACCTCGCCGCGGATCTCCACCAGCGCGGGGACGTCGTCGCCCTTGAGCCGGTGCGGGATCTCCTTGATGGTGCGGACGTTGGCGGTGATGTCCTCGCCGACCCGGCCGTCGCCGCGGGTCGCGGCCTGCACCAACTGGCCGTTCTCGTAGGTGAGGTTGACGGCCAGGCCGTCCACCTTGAGCTCGCAGAGGTAGTGGTACTCGATGCCGGCCAGCTCGGTGGCGACCCGCTCGGCCCAGGCGGCCAGCTCGTCGTCGTCCATCGCGTTGTCCAGGCTGAGCAGCCGCTCGCGGTGCTCGACGGCCGCGAACTGCTCGGTGACGGCGCCGCCGACCTTCTGGGTCGGCGAGTCGGGGGTGCGCAGGGCCGGGTGCCCGGCCTCCAGCGCCTCCAGCTCGCGCATCAGCGCGTCGAACTCGGCATCGGTGACGACCGGCGCGTCCTGCTCGTAGTAGCGGGCGCGGTGGTCCTCGATCTCGGCCGCCAGCTCGGCGTGCCGCCCGCGGACCTCCGCCGGGATCTCCTCCCAGCCCTCGACAGCCACCACCGCAAGCCCTCCTACGTTCTCATTCCGGGTTGTCCACCAGGCTCTGGGCCGCCCTCACACTGAGTGACAGCGCCTTGCGCGCGTGGGCCGGAGAGGCCCCGGCCAGCCCGCAGGTGGGCGTCACCAGCACACGGCGGCCCAGCAGCTCCGGGGCGAACCCGAGCCTGCGCCACAACGTCCTGACACCCTGGACACTACCGGCCGGGTCGGACAGTGCCGTTGATTGATCGGGGGCTCCGTCGGTGGCGGGCACCACGCCGGCGAGGATCACGGTGCCCGCCTCGATCGCCTCGCCGAGCTGCTCGTCCTCACGTTCCGTCAACAGCGAGAAGTCCAGGGAGACTCCGGCCACACCGGCCCGGCGCAGCAGCGGGATCGGGACGTCCGGGGCGCAGCAGTGCACCACCACCGGTACGTCGACGCTGCGGATCACCTCGCGCAGCGCCTCCTCGGCGACCTGGCGGTCCACCGAGCGCAGCCGCTGGAAGCCGCTGGCGGTCCTCACCCCGCCGGTCAGCACCGCGGGCAGCGAGGGCTCGTCGAGCTGGAGCACCACCGCCGCGCCGGGGATCCGGCGGCGGACCTCGTCCAGGTGGCGGCGCAGCCCCTCGGTGAGCGAACCGGCGATGTCCCGGCGGGCACCGGGGTCGGCGAGCGCCTTCTCGCCGTGCTTCAGCTCGATCGAGGCGGCCAGCGTCCACGGGCCGACGGCCTGCACCTTGAGCGCACCCTGGTAGCCCTGGGTGAACTCCTCCAGGGCGTCCAGGTCCTCGCCCAGCCAGGCACGGGCCCGCCGGGTGTCGCGGCCGGGGCGGTCGGTGAAGCGCCAGCCGCTGGGCTCGGTCTGCGCGAACAGCTCGACCAGCAGGCCGGCGCTGCGCCCGATCATGTCGGCGCCCGGCCCGCGGGCGGGCAGCTCGGGCAGGAACGGCAGCTGCTCCAGCGCCCCGGTGGCCGTCCTGGCGGCCTCCCGCGCGTCGGTGCCGGGCAGCGATCCGACGCCGGTGGCGGCGCCGTGCAGGTCGGGGAAAGAGTGTCCGTTGCTCACCCGCCCGAGCCTAGTGCGCCCGGCGTGGGAAGTCGGACCGGCCGACCTCCCACGGCCGGGCTGGGGCCGGCGAACCCACGTCCCCGGGGCTCACTTCCCGGGGCTCACTTGCCGGGGCTCACTTCCCGGGGCGGACGGTGATCTCGGTGATCTCCGCGTCGCGGGAGGCGTCGAGCGCGGCCAGGACCGCCTTCGCCACCGACTCGGGCGCGATGAAGCGGTCGGCGTCGTACTCCCGGCCCTCCTGCTGGTGCACCTTGACCTGCATCGCGGTCGCGGTGCGGCCCGGGTAGACCGAGGTGACCCGGACCCCGGCGGCGTGCTCCTCGTGGCGCAGCGAGTCCGCGAGCGCCTTCAGGCCGTGCTTGCTCGCCGCGTACGCCGACCAGTCGGCGTGCGCGGTGAGCCCCGCGCCGGAGTTCACGAACACCACGTGGCCCTTGACCAGCCGCAGCGAGGGCAGCATCAGGCGGGTCAGCTCGGCGGGCGCGACCAGGTTCACGTTCAGGGTGTCCTGCCAGGCCTTGACCGGCAGTTCACCGACCTGGCCCAGCTCGACGACGCCCGCCACGTGCAGCAGCGAGTCGAGCTCCGCCGGCAGCGCCTGGTGGCCGAAGGCCCAGGAGAGCTTGGCCGGCGTACCGAGGTCGCCGACCAGGGTCTGCGCCCCGGGGAAGCGCTCGCGCAGCTCCGCGGCCCGGCGGGCGTCGCGGGCCAGCAGCCAGAGGTCGTCCCCGCGTTCGGCGAGGCGCTCGGCGAGGACGGCGCCGATGCCGGAGCCCGCGCCCGTGATCAGATGTGCAGCCATGGTCCCGATCCTCTCAGGCCTTGAGCTGCTCGAAGACCTGGGCGGGGGTGTCGGCGAAGGTGATCAGCTCGCCGAGCGGCCGCGGCAGGAAGCCCTCCGTGTCCATCCGCTCCAGCTGGGTGCGCAGTCCCGCGTAGAAGCCCTCGGTGTCCAGGACGATCACCGGCTTGTCGTGCAGCGCGTGCTTCTTGAGCTCCAGCACCTCGGTCACCTCGTCCAGCGTGCCGAGGCCGCCGACCAGCACGACGACGGCGTCCGCGCGCATCAGCAGCTGCGCCTTGCGCTCGGCGAGGTCCAGCGTCATCACCAGCTCGTCGGCGCCCTCGTAGCCCTTGTGCCGGAGCAGTTCGACCAGCACCCCGACCAGCTTGCCGCCGGCCGCCTTCACCCCGTCGGCCAGCAGCCCCATCAGCCCGGCGTTGGAGCCGCCCCACACCAGGGTGTGCCCGCCCTCCCCGAGCAGACGGGCGAATTCGGCGGCAGGCGCGGAGTACCGCTCGTCGAGCGAGTACGCGGAGCAGAAGACAGTGATGTTCATAATGCTGACTGGTCTATCACGCCCGGCCGACGCGCACGGTCAGTCCTTGTACGGGACGAGCTCGGACAGGCCCAGCGTGAAGCCGAAGGGCTCCGGGATGCCGATCTCGTCACCGAACTTCCGGTCACTGCGCGTGTGGTACCGGTCGTGGTCCGGCTCGGAGAACAGCGTCACCGTCTGCTGCCGCGGGTCCACGATCAGGTACAGCGGGATGCGCATCACGGCGTAGTCGTGCAGCTTGTCCATCCAGTCGTTGCCCGGGTTGGAGGGCGCGACGATCTCCACGGCGATCAGGGCCTCCCCGGCGGGGGCCTTGTTCCCCGGCTGGGAGAGAACCTCCTCGGGCAGGTAGGTCAGGTCCGGCTCGCGCCCCTTGGAGACGTCCGGGCTGACGATCTCGCTCCGCTCACTGGGGAGGTAGCCGTCGGGGGCGTGCCGCTCGAACTGCCTGCGCACCCGCGCGACGTTGAGCTGGTGGATGTTCGAGGGTGACGCCTGCATGATCAGCGTGTCCCCGGACCATTCGATCCGGACGCCCTCGGGAGCGATCCGCTCCAGCTCCTCGACGAAGTCGCGGTGCTGCTCGTAGAAGGTCATGCCGTCCTCTCCGCAAGGCGCCACGGGCATCGCCGGCCGCTCCCCGGAGCCCGGGTCGTCGAATCACCGACGGGCCGCACCGCCCGTGCGGCTCCGTCCACTATGACGCACCCCGGGGACCCGCGGCCGACGCTCCCACCGGGAACGGGAAGGCGCCGGGCTGGTCGTATCCGGTTCCGGTCAGCGCCTCACCCGCCGAGCAGCCGCCGACCGTCGTGCACTCGCGCCCGGGCAAGGTCGTCCACGCCGACGTCTCGCAGTGGGCCCACCTCCCGGGGCGTGGCCCCGCGACGGCCTCCGGGCCACCGCGCCGGAGTCACTGCGTCGCTGGACCGCCTACGCCGTGTCCGCGAGCGCCCTGGTGCACCTCGTCACAGCCGCGCTCGTACGGGTCTTCCGGGTGTGCCGCTGGTACAGCGGCACACCCGGCACGCTCCGACCGGGAGGACCTGTTTCAGGCCGTGACCGGGCGGCGGTGGGTGGTGGCGATGGTGGCGGAGCCGACGACGCGGGTGGCGTCGTAGAGGACGACGGCCTGGCCGGGGGCGATGCCGCGGGCGGGGGTGTCCAGGGTGACGTGGAGTTCGCCGTCGACCATGGCGGCCGTGACCGGGACCTCCTCGCCGTGGGCGCGGAGCTGGGCGGTGTAGCGGCCGTCGGCCGCGGCCTCGGCCCCGCACCAGCGCGGGCGGATCGCGGTCAGGGCCGTCACGTCCAGGCCCTCGACGGGGCCGACGGTGACGGTGTTGTTCACCGGGGAGATGTCGAGCACGTAGCGGGGCTTGCCGTCGGCGGCCGGGCGGCCGATCCGCAGGCCCTTGCGCTGGCCGATGGTGAAGCCGTAGGCGCCGTCGTGCTCGCCGAGCTTGGTGCCGTCCGCGTCGACGATGTCGCCGGGGGCCCGGCCGAGGTGCTTGGCCAGGAAGCCCTGGGTGTCGCCGTCCGCGATGAAGCAGATGTCGTGGCTGTCCGGCTTCTTCGCGACGGCCAGGCCGCGGCGCTCGGCCTCCTCGCGGATGACGTCCTTGGTGGTGTCGCCCAGCGGGAAGAGCGAGTGGGCGAGCTGGTCGGCGTCGAGCACGCCCAGCACGTAGGACTGGTCCTTCGCGGCGTCGACGGCGCGGTGCAGCTCGCGGCGGCCGTCCGGGAGGTCGACGATCCGGGCGTAGTGGCCGGTGCAGACGGCGTCGAAGCCGAGCGCGATCGCCTTGTCCAGCAGCGCGGCGAACTTGATCTTCTCGTTGCAGCGCAGGCAGGGGTTGGGGGTGCGGCCGGCCGCGTACTCGGCGACGAAGTCGTCGATGACGTCCTCGCGGAACCGCTCGGCGAGGTCCCAGACGTAGAACGGGATGCCGATCACGTCGGCCGCCCGGCGGGCGTCGCGGGAGTCCTCGATGGTGCAGCAGCCGCGGGCGCCGGTGCGGAAGGACTGCGGGTTGGCGGAGAGCGCCAGGTGCACGCCGGTCACCTCGTGCCCCGCTTCGGCCGCGCGGGCGGCGGCGACGGCGGAGTCCACCCCGCCGGACATCGCCGCGAGCACACGCAGGCGGCCAGTGGACGGGGCGGTCGGGGCACCGGGGAAGTCAGTCATGATGCCCACAAGAGTACGTGGTCGCGGCGGAGGCCCGGCCGGGTTTACCGGGCGCGCGCGGCCGCCGCCAGCCCCGCGTTGCGGGCCCGCTGCACGACCGGGGCGATGGCTCCGGCGAGCGCGGTGACGTCCTCCCGGGTGGAGGTGTGGCCGAGCGAGAACCGCAGTGAGGCGCGGGCCAGCAGCGGGTCGACGCCCATCGCCAGCAGGACGTGGCTGGGCTGCGGCACCCCCGCCGAGCAGGCCGAGCCGGTCGAGCACTCGATGCCCTGGGCGTCGAGCAGCATCAGCAGCGCGTCGCCCTCGCAGCCGGGGAAGGAGAAGTGCGCGTTGGCGGGCAGCCGCCCCTGCGTCGTCGGGTCGCCGTTGAGGACCGCGTCCGGGACGCCGGCCAGGACCGAGGCGACCAGTTCGTCGCGCAGCGCGCCGAGCACCGCCGCGTGCTCGTCCCGCCGCTGGACGGCGAGCGCGGCGGCGGCCGCGAAGCCCGCGGTGGCCGGCGCGTCCAGCGTGCCGGAGCGGACGTCCCGCTCCTGGCCGCCGCCGTGCAGCAGCGGGACGGGCGTGGCCCCGCGCGACAGCAGCAGGGCGCCGACGCCGTACGGACCGCCGACCTTGTGGCCGGTGACGGTGAGTGCGGTCAGCCCGGACTCCGCGAAGGAGACCGGCACCTGACCGAGCGCCTGGACCGCGTCGGCGTGCATCGGAATACCGAACTCGGCCGCCACCGCGGCGAGTTCGGTGACCGGTTGGATGGTGCCGACCTCGTTGTTGGCCCACATCACGGTGACCAGCGCGACGGAGGCCGGATCCCGCTCGATCGCCTCGCGCAACGCCGCCGGGTGGACCCGGCCGTAGCCGTCCACCGGGAGGTAGTCGACCCGGGCGCCCTCGTGCTCGGAGAGCCAGTGCACCGCGTCGAGCACCGCATGGTGCTCGACCGGGCTGCACAGCACCCGGGTCCGGGCCGGGTCGGCCCCCCGCCGGGCCCAGTACAGGCCCTTGACGGCCAGGTTGTCGGACTCGGTGCCACCGGCGGTCAGGACGATCTCGCTGGGGCGGGCGCCGAGCGACTCCGCCAGCGACTCGCGGGACTCCTCGACCACGCGGCGGGCCCGGCGGCCGGACGCGTGCAGGGAGGAGGCGTTGCCGACGACCCCCAGGTGCGCGGTCATCGCGGCGATCGCCTCGGGCAGCATCGGCGTGGTCGCCGCATGGTCCAGGTATGGCATAACCATCCGATTGTAGAGGGCCACCGCGCGACGCTCGGGCCACCCGGCGGATCCGGCCGCCGCGCAGCGCGCGCAAACGCCCCGATCCGGCCAACCGCCCGCCACCCGCCCGCCATCCGGCCGCCGCTCCCCCGCCACCCGCGGCGCCGGGCACCGGCCCGGCCCCCGACGGCCAAGCCGGGACGGCCGGGGGCTCGTTGGTCTCCCGCCGGACCGAACGGTTAGCCTGTCGGGCACCGCAAATCGGCCGGACCGGATCAGGACTGGGGGGCGCCATGTCGCAGTCGGTCGACCGCGCCCTCACCCTCCTCGGGTCCCTCGGCGACGGGCCGGTCACCCTCGACCAGGCCGCCACCAGCATCGGGGTGCACAAGTCCACGGCCCTGCGGCTGCTGCGCACGCTGGAGGAGCACGGCTTCGTCCACCGCCAGTCCGACCGGCGCTACCGGCTCGGCGGCCGCGTCCTCTCGCTCGCCCACCGGGCGCTGGAGGAGATCGACGTCCGCCAGATCGCCGCGCCCTACCTGGCCGCCCTCCACCGGCGCTGCGGACTGACCGTCCAGCTGGCCGTGCTCCAGGACGGCGAGGTCCTCTACCTGGACGAGCTGGCCGGCCGCTGGCCGGGGAGCGACACCCCCCGGCCGACCCGGATCGGGCGGCGCGCCCCGGCGGCCGGCACCGCGATCGGCCGGGTCCTGCTGGCCGGTCTGCCCGACGACGGGGCCGGCGAGGACGAGCTGCCTCCCGAGCTGGCCGCCGTCCGCCGCCAGGGCTGGGCGGCCGAGTCGGCCGAGCACCGGGAGGCGGTGGCCTGCGTGGCGGCCCCGGTGGCCGGCAGCGCCGGGCGGCCGGTCGCCGCCTGCGCGGTCAGCGCCCCGACCGACCGGGTCCCGCCGGCCGAACTGGTCCGGCTGCTGCCCGAGCTGCTCTGCACCGCCGAGGCGATCTCGCTGGCGTACGGGGGCTCGCCTACTCCTCGCTGGTGCGAGAACCGTTGCGGTGCCAGGCCCGCGGTGCGCGCCAGCCGTACTTGAGGGCGAGCATCCGCAGACCGAAGGCGGTCAGCGCGGCCGCCGTCCCGGTGAGCGCGGTGAGCCGGTCGAGGCCGATCAGGATCACCACGAGGGCCGAGCCGACCAGGGCCGGGACGGCGTAGATCTCGCGGTCCCAGCGCAGCAGCGAGGGGATCTCCCCGGCGAGCATGTCGCGCATCACGCCGCCGCCGGCGGCCGTCACCATGCCGAGCGCCATCGCGGCCACCGCGCCGAGGCCGTAGTCGTGCGCCTTGGCCGTACCGGTGACGCAGAACAGCCCGAGGCCGAGCGCGTCCAGGGTCTGCACCGCGCGGTTGATCCGCTCGACCTCCGGGTGCAGGAAGAAGACCACCAGGCCGGCCGCCAGCGGCGTGCTGAAGTAGCCGAGGTTGGAGAAGGCCGCCACCGGGGTGGCCCCGATGACGAGGTCGCGCATGACCCCGCCACCCAGCGCGGTCACCTCCGCCAGCACACAGATTCCGAAGATGTCCATGTTCTTGCGCACGGCCAGCAGCCCTCCGGAGAGGGCGAAGACGAAGATGCCGACCAGGTCCAGGCTCTGCTGCACGTCGGAGGGGAAGATCTGCGATGTCACCGGACAACTATGGACCCCCCGGGCGCCGCGCCCGGCCGACCGTCACGGTCGCGCCACCGGCCGTCACAGCACGTGACGGCCGATGGCGCGCAGAGGGGCGCGGCCGCTGTCCGAACCGGCGACCGCGCCCCGGACCGTCACGCGGTGGCGAGCACCTTCTCGCCACCGGCAGGACTGTTCTCGGGACCCCGCTAGTCGTTCCCCTCGCTCCGCTCGGGACCGTTCCCCTCGCTCCGCTCGGGACCCCGCTAGTCGTTCCCCTCGCTCCGCTCGGGGAAGTGACACGCCACCTGGTGCCCGGTCTTCAGCGCGGCCAGCGGCGGCTCCTGGGTCGCGCAGACCTCCTGCGCCTTCCAGCAGCGGGTGCGGAACCGGCAGCCGGACGGCGGGTTGATCGGCGAGGGCACGTCGCCCTTGAGCAGGATCCGCTCCCGGCGCTGCCGGCGGCGCGGGTCCGGCACCGGCACCGCGGACATCAGCGCGGTGGTGTACGGGTGCATCGGGGACGCGTAGAGCGAGTCCCGGTCGGCGATCTCGACGATCTTGCCGAGGTACATCACCGCGACCCGGTCGGAGACGTGCCGGACCACCGAGAGGTCGTGCGCGATGATCAGGTAGGTCAGGCCCAGCTCGCGCTGGAGGTCGTCCAGCAGGTTGACCACCTGCGCCTGGATGGAGACGTCGAGGGCGGAGACGGGCTCGTCCGCGATGACCATCTTGGGCCGCAGGGCGAGCGCCCGGGCGATGCCGATGCGCTGGCGCTGGCCGCCGGAGAACTCGTGCGGGTAGCGGTTGTAGTGCTCGGGGCTGAGCCCGCACAGCTCCAGCAGCTCCTGGACGGCCTTCTTGACGCCGCCCTCGGTCTGCACCTTCTGCAGCCGGAACGGCGCGCCGACGATGGTGCCGACGGTGTGCCGGGGGTTCAGCGAGGAGTACGGGTCCTGGAAGATCATCTGGATGTCGCGCCGGAGCGGCCGCATCGCGCCGGTGCCCAGGTGGGTGATGTCGGTGCCCTCGAACTCGATCTTCCCGCCGGTGGGCTCGTCGAGACGGGTGACCAGCCGGCCCATCGTCGACTTGCCGCAGCCGGACTCGCCGACGACGCCCAGGGTCTCCCCCGCGTTGACGGTGAAGTCGATGCCGTCGACGGCCCGGACCGCCCCGGCGTTGCGGCGCAGCAGGCCGCCCTTGATCGGGAAGTGCCGGGTCAGGCCGGTCACCCGGAGCAGCGGCTCGCGGTCGGGGGCGGGCGCGGGCGCGGGCACCTTCTTCATGGGCTCGGGGGCCGCCGCCTGAGTGTCCGTCATCGGTTCTCTCCAGAATGGTGGTACGAAACCGGGCTCACAGCCGGGGCGCGATCTCTTCGGTGAAGATGCGGCGCCGGTCGGCGGCGGCGAGGTGGCAGGCCGCGTGGTGCCCGGGCGCTGCCTCGGTCAGGACGGGGACCTCGTCGGCCGAGCGCCCGCCGGTCAGCCCGGCGTACGGGCAGCGCGGGTGGAAGGCGCAGCCGGACGGCACGTTGATCAGGCTGGGCGGGGTGCCCTTCACCGGGACGAGCCGCTCCTGGAGCTCACGGTCGAGACGCGGCATCGAGCCCAGCAGGCCCCAGGTGTAGGGGTGCTGGGGCGCGTCGAAGAGGGTCTCGGCGGGGCCGCGCTCGACGCACTTGCCGCCGTACATGACCAGGATGTCGTCGGCGAGTTCGGCGACCACCCCGAGGTCGTGGGTGATGACGATGACGGCCGAGCCGAACTCCTCCTGGAGGTCCCGGATGAGGTCCAGGATCTGCGCCTGGACGGTGACGTCCAGCGCGGTGGTGGGCTCGTCGGCGATCAGCAGCGACGGGTCGTTGACCAGGGCCATCGCGATCATGGCGCGCTGGCGCATGCCGCCGGAGAACTGGTGCGGGTAGTCGTCCACCCGGCGGTCGGGCTGCGGGATGCCGACCCGGTCGAGCATCTCGACCGCGCGGGCCCGGGCCTGCTTCTTGGTCGCCTGCGGGTGGTGCACCCGGTAGGCCTCGATGATCTGCGCCCCGACGGTGTAGTAGGGGTGCATCGCGGTCAGCGGGTCCTGGAAGATCATCGCCATCTCGCGGCCGCGCAGCTGGCGGACCCGCTCGGGGCCGGCCGCGACCAGCTCCTCGCCGTCCAGGTGGATCTCGCCGCTGATCCGGGCCCGCTTGGAGCGGTGCAGGCCCATGATGCCGAGCGAGGTGACCGACTTGCCGGAGCCGGACTCGCCGACGATCCCGAGGGTCTTCCCCTTGTGCAGGTCGAAGCTGACCCCGTCCACCGAGCGGACCAGGCCGTCGTCGGTGTCGAAGTGGATCCGCAGGTCCCGGACCGACAGGAACGGGTCCCCGGTCGCGGCGGCCACCGGCGCCGGGGTCTTCTGGAGCTCGGTCACGACAGCCTCACCCGGGGGTCGACAGCGGCGTACAGGAGGTCAACCACGAGGTTGCAGAGGACGATGAAGAACGCGGCGAGCAGCGTGACGCCGAGGATCTTCGGCAGGTCGTTGTCGGAGATCGCCGAGACGGCGAAGGCGCCGACGCCCTGGAGCGAGAAGACCTGTTCGGTGATCAGCGCACCGCCGAGCAGCAGACCGAGGTCCATGCCGAAGATGGTGACGACCGGGGTGAGCGCGGAGCGCAGCCCGTGCTTCACGACCACCTTGCGCTCGGCCAGGCCCTTGGCCCGGGCGGTGCGGATGTAGTCCTCGCTCATCGTCTCCAGCATGCCGGCGCGGGTGAGCCGGGCGTAGAGCGCGGAGTAGAGGAAGGCCAGCGAGATCCACGGGAGGATCAGGTTGCGGGCCCACATCAGCGGGTCGTCGGTGAAGTTGACGTACTGGAGGTTGTCGAGGATCGGCCACTCGTAGCTGAAGAGCGTGAGCAGCAGCGCACCGGTGAAGAAGACCGGCAGCGAGACACCGGCCAGCGCGACGCCCATGGAGAGCCGGTCGAAGATCGACTTCGGCTTGAGCGCGGAGATGACACCGGTGGTGACGCCGGAGACCAGCCAGAGCACGGCGGCGCCGATGGCCAGCGACAGCGTGATCGGGATGCGCTTGGTCAGCTCGGGCCAGACCTCCAGGTGGTTCTTGAAGGAGTAGCCGAAGCAGGGCACGTGGCAGGTGGCGGCGTCCGGGCCGAACTTGTACTCGGCCCCGGTGACGAGCGCCTTCAGGAAGCGCCCGTACTGGACGTAGATCGGCTGGTCGAAGCCGAGGTTCTTCTTGACCGCCGCGACCGCCTCGGGGGACGGGTTCTTCCCGATGTACTGCGTGGCCAGCTGGTCGGTCGTCTCACCGGCCAGGCGCGGCAGCAGGAAGAAGATCGCGAAGGTGACCGCGCTGACCACCAGCAGCAGCACCACGGCCGCGAGCGTCCTGCGGAGGATGTAGGCAAACACAGTTGGTCGGCTCCGGCGGCCCGCCGCCGTCCGGGATCTTAAAGGCAGGGGCGGGGGCGCGCCTCCAGAACACCACCAACAGGTAAGGGTGCC
>NZ_JBEPAA010000068.1:0-43840 GCF_040298365.1 Kitasatospora sp. NPDC001603 | reverse complement strand
GGGGCTCTCGGGGTGCGCCAACCCCCTGGGGGCGCGGGGGGTGCCGCCCACCCCCCCGCCCCCCCCCCCGGGCCGGGGCGGGGGGCGGCGGCGCCGAACCGGTGACCTCCGGCCGTGGCTCGGCCGCCCGCCGGGGCCCGGCGGCTAGCGTCGGGCCATGCAGAAGATCACCACCTTCCTCTGGTTCGACGACCAGGCCGAAGAGGCCGCCCGCTTCTACACCTCGGTCTTCGCCAACTCCCGGATCACCGGCGTGACCCACTACGGCGAGACCGGCCCCGGCGAGCCGGGCCGGGTCATGACCGTCACCTTCGAACTCGACGGTCAGCAGTTCGTCGCCCTCAACGGCGGTCCGGTGTTCCACTTCACCGAGGCAATCTCGCTCCAGGTCGACTGCGCCGACCAGCAGGAGGTCGACGACCTCTGGGCCAAGCTCACCGCCGACGGCGGCGCGGCCAGCGAGTGCGGCTGGCTCAAGGACCGCTACGGGCTCTCCTGGCAGATCGTCCCCCGCGTGCTGACCGAGCTGATCGCGGACCCGGACCCGGCCAAGGCCGCCCGGGTGGTGGCGGCGATGCTGCGGATGCAGAAGATCGAGATCCAGCCGCTCCTCGACGCCGCCCGGGGCTGAGACCGCCTCCGCCGCGTCGGTCGGCGCCCCGGCCGACGCCGGGGCCCTCAGGCCCGCTGCCCTCAGGCCCGCTGTTTGACCGCCCGCCGCCTCCGCAGCCGGCCCGGGTTCAGCCGCTCGCCCCGGGCCAGCCTCCGCAGCCGGGCGAACCGGGAGAACCGCTCCCGGTTCGCCACCGAGGCCCGGTCCAGTTCCTCCATCAGTCGCCGGCTGCGGTGCTCCAGATCGAGCTCGTCGAGGATCCGGTCCACCTCGGCCAGCAGCGAACCGTGCAGCTGCCAGGCCTCCGGGTGCTCCTGCACCCGGAGCAGCAGCAGATGGGCGACGTTCTCCCGGCTGGCCCAGGCGGCGGCCAGCTCGGAGGTCAGCCGCCGCTCGGCCTCCTCGGCGTTGCGGCTCACCTGGGTGGTGACCAGTACCGCGAAGCTCACCAGCGCCCCGCCGAGGTGGCTCAGCAGCTCCTCCAGCGCGACCGCGACGTCGGCCGGGAACAGCCGCTCGCCCGGGGCCCGCCGCTTGGCGAGGTCGGTGAGCGACCGGGCCAGCACCCGGATCACCACCACACAGATCTCCAGCGTGTCCAGACCGGTCCGCAGCACCAGCCGGGAGAGCAGCCCCTCGCTGATCCGGGGGTTGAGCCGCAGGCTGTCCTCGGCCTGTCGCAGGGCGCCGTCGACGTCCGCGATGGCCTGGTCGAGCCGGCGGGCCTCGTACAGCCGTTCGGCCGCGCGCTCCACGGGGGTGGGCTCGCCGAGCTCCTCGGCGATGCCGAGCAGCAGGTGCCGGGCCCGCCGGGCGAGGTCCTCGATCGACTCGCCCGCCGTGTCGATCCAGACCGGCGGGGCGAACAGCAGATTGAACAGCAGTCCGACGGTGGCGCCGATCAGCGTCTCCAGCACCCGGTCCCAGGCTTGTGAGGTCACCTGGCTCACGCCCAGGATGAGCATCGCGCTGATCGCGACCTCCTGGACGAACTCGTCCACCCGGACGAACCGCCCGATGATCAGCGAGGCCAGGATGATCATGCCCAGGCTCCACCAGGAGAGCCCGACCACCGAGCTGAAACCGATCGCGATCAGCACCCCGACGACCACCGAGTTGACCCGGCGGATGCTGGTGGTCAGCGTCGAGTAGACGGTGACCTGGACGACCAGCAGCGCCGTCAGGGGGGCGGTCAGCGGCGCCGGCTCGCTGCTCAGCCGAGTCGCCACCACGTACGAGAGCGTGGCGGCCACCGTGGCCCGGACCGTCTGGACGACGAAGGGTTGTCGGGCACTGCGGCGCAGCGTGGTGGCGAAGGTCTCCGGGAGTAGGGCCATGCCGCCCTTCTTTCCCCGTCCTGGCAGCTCACACTGCTGATCCACCGCACCGGCACTCGAAAGAGCCGCTCGTCCGGCCGAGGGCGCCGGCCCCGGCGCTAGGGCCGGCGGCGCTGTTCGCGCAGCAGCTTCCAGGGTGCGAGCGCCGATTCGACCTGTACGCCGAGGCTCATCTTGGAGGTGCCCTGGACGCGTTCCTCGAACCGGATCGGCACCTCGCGGATCCGCATGCCCCGCTGGACGGCGCGGTAGTTCAGCTCCACCTGGAACGAGTACCCGTTGCTGTGCACGGACGGCAGGTCGATCGCCCGCAGGGCCTGCGCGCGCCAGGCCTTGAACCCGGCGGTGGCGTCCTTGACCCCGAGACCGAGGATGGTGTTGACGTAGAGGTTCGCCCAGGCCGACAGCGCCTTGCGGTGCCACGGCCACTCCTCGGCGGTCGAGCCGCCGGGCACGTAGCGCGAGCCGAGCACCACGGCGGTGCTCTCGTCGGCCAGCAGTGTCTCCACCATGACCGGGAGCACCGAGGCGGGGTGCGACAGGTCGGCGTCCATCTGCACCACCACGTCGGCGCCCTCCTCCAGGGCCCGGGTCATGCCCGCGACGTAGGCCCGGCCGAGGCCGTCCTTGTCGGTGCGGTGCAGTACGGAGACCGTGCCGGGCGCCCGGGCCGCGAGCCCGTCCGCGACCTCGCCGGTGCCGTCCGGGGAGTTGTCGTCGACCACCAGCAGGCGCAGACCGGGCAGCTTCAGGTCAGCGAGCAGCCCCGCGAGGACCGGCAGGTTCTCCCGCTCGTTGTACGTGGGTACGACGACAACGACCTTGGGGGAGGCCTCGACCATGTTCTGTCCCTCGCGCGATCCCCGGCCGGTGCCGCGCCGCCGGCGCCCGCAGCCGACCGGACAGGTGTCCACTTCGGTCGGGCGAGTCTAGCCGCGGTCGTACGTGCCCGGTCGCACCGCCCACCGGTGCTCCGGGCCGCGGCCGTCCGGCCGCCGGCCGGCACCCCGGTCCGGGACGTGTCGTCCTCGGCCGGGGTGCCTGGTGTGCCCTCCGGCTGCGGTGCCGGGTGCCTGCCGGCGGGCTTCCGGGTGCCTACCGGCTGGGGTGCGATCTGCTCCAGGCGGGGGCGACCAGGGCGATCAGGCCGACGGCGAAGGCGAGCTGGAGGATGTGGCGGATCCAGTCGATGCCCGAGGTGTGCCGCACGCCGACCCAGCCGGCCACCGCGTTGCCCAGCCAGGCGCCCGCGGCGCCGAGCAGCATCGTCAGCCACCAGGGGATCGCCTGCGGGCCACGCAGGATCAGCTTGGCCAGAACACCCAGCACGAAACCGATGAGCAGAATCCACAGGAGCTGGAACATCGCATTCCACCTTTCGATGCGCGTTTCCCCATGATCGCCCGGATCACCCGCTTCGGCACGTCGGCGCGGGCCGCCCGGCGGCGGGCCCGGCCGGGCGCTCAGCGGTCGGCGTGGCTGAGGGCGGCCCCGGAGACCGGGTCGAAGACGTGCAGCCGGTCGGTGTCGATCCACAGCTCCAGCGGGCTGCCCTCGGCGGCCCGGGTGTCGGTGCCGATCCGGGCCACCACCTCGCGCCCGCGCGCGGTGGCGCCGGTGTCCCGCCGCTGCGCGGCCAGCTCCTCCAGCGCACGCGGGACGGCCGCCTCGCCCGCGACCGTGAAGTGCGCGAAGACGTCGGAGCCGACCGACTCCAGCACCTCGACGGCGACGGTGGCCGTCCGACCGCCGTGCGGGTGCTCCAGGAGGGCCGCGTCCTCGAAGTGCTCGGGCCGCAGCCCGACGACCACCTCGCGCGGCGCGTCCGCCGCGGTCAGCCGCTGCCGGAGCCGGTCGCTCACCGGCAGGTCGGCCAGCGCGGTGCGCAGCACGCCCTGCTCCAGGGTGGCGTCCAGGAAGTTCATCCCCGGTGAGCCGATGAACCCGGCGACGAACAGGTTGACCGGCTCGTCGTAGAGCTGCTGCGGCGCGCCGACCTGCTGGACGACGCCGCCGCGCAGCACCACCACGCGGTCGCCGAGCGTCATCGCCTCGACCTGGTCGTGCGTCACGTAGACGGTGGTGGTGCCCAGCCGGCGCTGGAGGCGGGAGATCTGGGTGCGCATCTGCACCCGGAGCTTGGCGTCCAGGTTGGAGAGCGGCTCGTCCATCAGGAAGGCCTTGGGGTCGCGGACGATCGCCCGGCCCATCGCGACCCGCTGGCGCTGGCCGCCGGAGAGGTTGGCGGGCCGGCGGTCCAGGTGCTCGGTCAGGTCGAGGATTCGGGCGGCCTCCTCGACCTTGGCGGCGATCACCGCCTTGTCGGTCTTCGCCAGCCGCAGGGCGAAGCCCATGTTCTCGCGGACGCTCATGTGCGGGTAGAGCGCGTAGCTCTGGAACACCATGGCGATGTCCCGGTCCTTGGGCGCGCGGTCGTTGACCACCTGGCCGTCGATCCGCAGGGTGCCCTCGGTGATGTCCTCCAGGCCCGCGATCATGTTGAGGGTGGTGGACTTCCCGCAGCCCGAGGGGCCGACCAGGATCACGAACTCGCCGTCCGCGACGGTCAGGTCGATGCCGTGGACGGCGACCGCGCCGTCCGGGTAGCGCTTGGTGATGCCGTCGAGGACGATCTCGGCCATGCCCTGCCTGCCTTCCTGGGACGTCTTCCTGCGGGGTGCTTCTTCGGGGGTCAGCCCTTGACGGCGCCGGCGGTGAGGCCGGCCACGATGCGGCGCTGGAACAGCAGCACGAAGACCACGATCGGGATCGTGATCACCACGGCCGCCGCGGCGATCGAGCCGGTCGGCTGCTGGAACTGCGAGCTGCCGGTGAAGAACGCGATCGCCGCCGGGACGGTCCGCGCGGCGTTGGTGGAGGTCAGCGAGATGGCGAAGAGGAAGTCGTTCCAGCAGAAGATGAAGACCAGGATCCCGGTGGTGAACACGCCCGGCGCCGCCAGCGGCGCGATCACCAGCCGGAACGCCTGCGCGGGCGTCGCGCCGTCCACCTTCGCCGCCTTCTCCAGGTCCCACGGGATCTCCCGGAAGAACGCCGACAGGGTGTAGATCGCCAGCGGCAGCGAGAACGTCATGTACGGGATGATCAGGCCCGGCCAGGTGTCGAAGAGGCCCAGGACCCGCTCGATGTTGAACAGCGGCGAGACCAGCGAGATCGGCGGGAACATCGCGATCAGCAGCGACATCCCGATCAGCAGCCGCTTGCCCGGGAAGGACAGGCGGGCCACCGCGTAGGCGGCCATGGTGCCGAGGACAACCGCGATGGTGGTGGCGATGACGGCGATGCCGATCGAGTTGACCAGCGCGCGGGTGAAGTCCGAGGTCTGGAAGATGCCGCGGTAGTTCTCCAGCGTCCACTTGCGCGGGACGAAGTCGCCGTCGTTCAGCGTGCTCGGGTCCTTGAAGGAGAGCGCGGCGATCCACCAGACCGGGAACAGCGCGTAGAGCACCACCAGCAGGTTGACGACGCCCCAGCCGGCCGCCGCGCGCGTGCGTCGGGAGGTCATCGGCCCTCCGTCCCGCCACCGGGCGCCGAGGCGCCGAACACCTTGATGAAGACCAGCGCGATCGCCGCCACGCAGAGGAAGATCAGCACCGAGATCGCCGAGCCGATGCCCAGGTTGAGCGCGGTGAAGAGGTTGTCGTAGCCGAGGATCGACACCGAGCCGGTGTCGTTGGAGCCGCCGGTCAGGACGTAGATGTTGTCGAAGACCCGGAACGCGTCGAGGGTGCGGAAGAGCAGGGCGACCAGGATGGCCGGCTTCATCAGCGGCAGGATCACCAGCCGCAGCCGCTGGCCGAAGGTCGCGCCGTCCACCATCGCGGCCCGGACGGTCTCCCCGGGGACGAGCGCCAGACCGGCCAGCAGCAGGAGCGCCATGAAGGGCGTGGTCTTCCACACCTCGGCCAGGATGATCAGCCCGATCGCCTGCCAGTGGTCGGTGAGCGGGGCGCTGCCCTCGGGCAGCAGCGCGGCCAGGTAGCCGGTGTCCGGTGTCCAGGCGTACTGCCAGGAGTAGGCGGCGACCACGGTGACGATCCCGTACGGCACCAGGACGGCGGTGCGCACCGTGCCCCGGCCGAACACCGCCCGGTGCATCACCAGCGCCAGCGCGAGCCCCAGCACCAGCTCGATGGCCACCGAGACGGCGGTGATCAGCACCGTCACCCAGAGCGCCTGCCACCAGAACGGGGAGGAGAGCACGGCGGCGTAGTTGCCGAACCAGACGAACTCCGCCTGCTGGGGGAAGCGCAGGTCGTAGCGCTGGAGGGAGAGGTAGATGGCGTAGCCGACCGGGTAGGCCGTCACGGCGGTCATCACCAGCACGGCCGGGGCGCAGAGCAGCCAGCCGAGCCGGCGCTCCTGGCGCGAGCCCTCGGACAGGCCCTTCGGGGCTGTCGCGGGCAGGGTGGGCGGCCTGGTCACGGGATCAGCCCCTTCGAGCCGAGCGCGTCCCTGAGCTGGCCGTTCAGCGCGGAGACGGTGCTCTCCGGCTGCACGGCGGACGGCGGGGAGAGCGCGTGCGAGATCGCGATCGAGACGTTCTGGTAGGCGGGCGTCTGCGGCCGGACGGAGGCGGAGTCCAGCGCCGCCAGCACGTCGGCGGCGAACGGGTAGCTGTCGGTCAGCTCGGCGGCGGTGTAGAGGCTGCGCAGCGACGGCGGCAGGCCGCCCTTGAGCGCGTTGGTCAGCTGGTTGTCGCGGTCGCGCAGGCAGAGGGTGGCCTCCTGGGCCAGCTCGGGGTGCCGGCTGTAGGCGCCGACCGCGAGGTCGATCCCGCCGATGGTCACGCTCGCCGGGCGGTCCGGGAGGACGGCCGGGTAGGGCGCCCAGCGGAAGTGCGGGAACAGCTCGGGCTGGTCGGCCTTCATCGCGGGGTAGACGAACGGGTAGTTGAGCTCGAAGGCGGCGGAACCGGACTCCATCGCCAGCCGGTTCTGGTCCTCCATCTGGTTGGAGAGCGAGGGGTCGGCGGCGGGGGAGTGGGCGAGGTCCCGGATCACGCCGGCGGCGGTGACGGCCGGCGGCCCGAGCGAGGGGGCGGTCGCGTCGGGGGTGAGCACCGAACCGCCGGCGCTGGTCACCAGGGTGTTGAACCAGACCGTGAGGCCCTCGTACTGGGCGCCCTGGACCTCGACGAAGTGCGGTTTGCCGGCCTTGGCCAGCGCGTCGGCCATGCCGAGCATCTCGGCCCAGGTGCGCGGCGGGGTGGGGACCAGGTCGTCGCGGTACCAGAGCAGTTGGGTGTTGGAGTTGTACGGGACGGCGTACAGCCGGTCCTTCCAGGTCGCGGTCTTCAGCGCGGCGGCCAGGGTGTCCGCGCCGGCCTGCTCCTTGAGCGCGCCGGTCCACTCGCGGATCCAGCCGGCCTCGGCGAACTCGGGCGCCCAGGTGACGTCGAGGCCCATGATGTCCACCCCGGCGTCGTGCGCGGCGAGCCGGCGCACCAGCTGCTGGCGCTGGCCGTCGGCGGTGCGCGGCAGCTTGTTGTAGCGGATCGAGTAGCGCCCGCCGGAGTTGCGGCCGCAGGAGTCGGCGGCCTGCTGGAGGGCGCCGGAGTCGTCGGGGAAGTTGTACCAGTCGAGGGTGACCGGTCCGCCGCCCCCGTCGGCGCCGCTGCCGCAGGCGGCGAGGGCCAGGGTCAGCAAGTGGACCAGGACGAGTGCGGCCCGGTGACGTGGTCTCGGCACGGCTCTCCCTCCGGTGGCGGCCTGCGGGTGGTCACGCTAGGGCGCGCGGCGGGGGCGGGCCGGGAGCTGACGGCGCGACACACCCGATACCCGCCGGGTGGGCTAGAGCTGGTCCGACCGCCGCCGCCGCGTGCGGCGGGAACGGCCGGACCGGGCCCGGCGCCGTTCCGCTTCGATCGGCGCCGGCCGGCCGGTGGCTCTGGCGGGCCGGCCCGCACAGCCGCTACGGTCTGGACCATTCACCCGTTCGGCCGATCGGCCGCAGTCCCCGTCCAGGCCCTTCCGGGAGTCGTCATCAACACCCGATCCACCGTCAGCACCCCGCTCACCCTGCCCGATCTGCTGGACGACCGGGCGGCCCGGCACCCCGGACGGACCGCCCTGCTCGTCCCCGGAGGCGCGCCGCTGGACTACCGCCGGTGGCGCGAGCGCGCCGTCCGCGCCGCCCACGGACTCGCCCGCGCCGGGGTCCGGCCCGGGGACCGGGTGCTGCTGCTGTTCCCCAACCGCGGCTGGGACGCGTACGCGGTGGCCTTCCTCGCGGTCCACTACGCGGGCGCGGCCGGGGTGGTGGTCCGCGAGGACCTCGGCCCGGAGGACACCGTGCGGCTCGCGACGGCGAGCGCGGTGCGCCTGGCGGTGGCCGGCCCGGCGGAGGACCCCCGGGCGGCCGCGGCCGGCGTGCCCTGCCTGCCGCTCGCCGCGCTGGAGGCGGTGACCGGCGCCCCCGAGGAACCGCCGCACCGGGCCCGCCCCGAGGACCTGGCCCAGGTGATCGGCACCTCCGGCACCACCGGGGCGCCCAAGGGCGTGCACGCCGCGCACGCCAGCCTCACCGCGGGGCAGCGGCTGGATCCCAGACCCCGGCCGTACGCCCACTCGGCGCACGCCGTCCACGCCTTCCCGATCGGCACCAACGCGGCCCAGGTCGTC
The DNA here is from genome assembly GCF_040298365.1 of Kitasatospora sp. NPDC001603. Classification (NCBI taxonomy): domain Bacteria; kingdom Bacillati; phylum Actinomycetota; class Actinomycetes; order Kitasatosporales; family Streptomycetaceae; genus Kitasatospora; species Kitasatospora sp. NPDC001603. The sequence continues at coordinate 35,246 of NZ_JBEPAA010000068.1, read as the reverse complement.
CTGGTCAACGCCCTGGTCGCGGCGCCCGCGACGATCTGCCTGCCGCGCTTCGACGCCGAGGAGTTCGGCCGGACCGTCGAGGAACACCGGGTCGGCACCGTCTTCCTGGTGCCCTCGATGGCCGTGGAACTGCTGAACTCCGGCGTGGCCCACCGCCGGGACCTCGGCAGCGTGCTGCTGGTCAGCTCCTCGGCCGCCGCGCTGCCCGCGCCGGTCGCGACGGCGCTCACCGCCGCGCTCCCCACCGCCACCGTCGTCAACACCTACACCTCCGCCGAGTCCTCGCCGGCCCAGGTATCGGCCGTCGTGGACGCCCGCCGGCCGGGCTCGGTCGGCCGCCCGGCCAACCCGGCCGACCTGCGGCTGCTCGGCGCGGACGGGCACCCGGTGGCGCCCGGCGCCGTCGGCGAGGTCTGGCTGCGCCAGCCCGGCCCGCCGCGCGGCTACGTGGCCGGACCGGGCGAGTCGGCCGCCGTCTTCCGGGACGGCTGGGTGCGGATGGGCGACCTCGGCCGGCTCGACGCGGACGGCTACCTCTACCTGGTGGACCGGGAGAGCGACCTCATCAAGTCCGGTGCGCTGAAGGTCTCCACGCTGCGCATCGAGGACGTGCTGCACGCCCACCCGCGGGTCGCGGACGCGGCCGCGCTGGGCGTCCCGCACCCGGTGATGGGCGCCGTACCGGTCGCCGCCGTGGTGCCCGCCGCGGACGGCCTCGACCTCGACGAGCTGCGGCTGTTCCTGAGCGCCCGGCTCGGTCGCGCCGAACTGCCCGTCCGGATCCTGGTCACCGACCGCCTGCCGCGCAACCCCAGCGGCAAGGTGGTGAAGCACGAACTGCGGGCCCGGTTCACCGAATCGGCCGACCCCGCCCCCGGCACCCCGCCCGCCACCGACCGCGAGGTCGCCCTGGCCGGGCTCTGGCAGCGGGTGCTGGGCCGCCCGGTGCGGGCCGTCGAGGACGAGTTCTTCGCCCTCGGCGGGGACTCCTTCCGGGCCGTCCAGCTGGCCGCCGCGATCTCCGCCGAGTTCGGCGTCACGGCGAGCACCGCCCTGGTCTTCGAACGGCCCTCGCTGCGCGCCCAGGCGGCCTGGCTCAAGGAGGCGCCGACGACGGTCCGGGAGCCGGGCCCACCGGCCGAGGAGGAGGTCTCGGACTTCCTCCGGGAACTGCGCGCCCAGCCGCACGACGTCCCGCTCACCTCCCAGCAGGAGAACTTCCTGCGCTGGACGGCCGAGGCCGAGGGCCGCAACGTCGGATCGGTGGCCGTGATGTTCCGGGTCACCGAGCCGCTGCGCACCGACCTGCTGGCCGAGGCGCTGCACGAGGTGGCGCGCCGTCACCCGGCGCTGCGGACCCGGTTCGTCCCGGTACCGGGCGCCGGGCAGCCGGGGATCCGGCGCGCGGTGGTCGACGCGGACCCGGGCGTGGAGGTCGTCCTGGTCGAGGCCCCGGGCGAGAGCGACGACGAGGTCTCCGCCCGGCTGGTCGCCGTCCGGGACCGGCTGACCGACATCGCCGAGGGGCCGATGACCCGCCTCGCCGTGGTCACCCGGGGCCCGGACGACCACGCCGTGCTGCTCGCGGTGCACCACATGGCCGCCGACGGCTGGTCGATCGGGGTGCTGCTGCGCGAGCTGGGCGTGCTCTACTCGGCGCTGCGGCGCGGCCGGTCGGCGCCCGCCCCCCGGCCGGGACCCGAGTACCGGGAGCTCGTCGCCCGGTCCAACGCCCACTGGCCGGCCTCCCGCGCCCACTTCGCCCGCACCCTGGCGGGCGCGCCGCCGGCGGTGGAGCCGTTCCCGGGGCGGCGGTCCACCGAGGTCGTGCTGAGCGCGGCCCACCGGCTGGCCGTCGCGCCGGAGCGGGCCGCGGCCCTGCGGGCCCGCGCGGCCGAGGCGGGCGCGACGCCCTTCCAGGCGCTCGCGGCGGTCTGGCTGGGCCTGCTGGCGGAGCGCAGCGGCCAGGGCGACCTGGTGCTGATGACCCCAGTGCCGGGCCGGACCGAACCGGCGGCCGAGCGGGCCGTCGGCTGCTTCGTCCAGTCGCTGCTGCTGCGGATCGACGCGACGGGCGCACCCGGGCTCGCCGAACTGCTGGCCCGGGTCCGGACCGCCTCGACGGCCGCCCTGGACCACCAGCTCTACCCCTTCGCGGAGTTCAGCCCCCGGGTGCCGTTCGCCGCCTGGCTCCGCTACGAGAGCTGGAGCGCGCCGGCCCAGCTGCCCGGGCTGGCCTGCACCGCCTGGGAGGTGCCGCGCAGCGCGACCGTGCCGTACCCGATGCCGGGCGGGGACCGGCACGTGCCGGAGCTGGCGGCGGTCGAGCAGCCGGACGGCGGGCTGGTCTGCTGGCTGCGCTACAACGAGCACGCCTTCGCTCCGGAGACCGTCGCGGAGCTGGCGCAGGCCCTGGAGGCCCGCTTGCCGGAGGCCGCGTGAGGAGGAGGCGGAAGGGGTGCGTGCACGGGGTCGGGAGCGGTCGGAAGCGGCCGTTTTGAACCGGTCGTCCGTCGGCGTCCGTTCTTTCCTGCACAATCGTGCATACGTTCGTCCCTTCGTACAGGAGTCTCGCCCCACCATGTCGCCGCAGACCTCGGACCGTCTCCGACCCGCCGCCACCGTCCTTCCGACGCCCCGGGTGCCACGGCCGGCGCTCCGGTGCGGCCGCCCCACGGCGGGGAGCGGCCGATGAGGGGCCTCGGGGGGCTCCGGCGCGTGTCCGCTGGAGCGAAGCTCTGGGCGGCCGGGCTCGCCGTGGTGCTGATCGGCGCCCTGACCGCCGGCCTGCTGTGGTGGAAGCCCTGGGCCCCGCCCGCCGCCAAGGCGCTGGACCCGATGGCGTTCACCACGGCCGCCGGGGGCTCCCCGCTCTTCGGCAGCGGCGAGCACGTCTACCGCTACAAGGTCCGGGCCGAGAAGGGGCTCAAGGAGAGCCCCGAGCAGTTCGCCGCCGCGGTCGACGCCGTCCTCGGTGACGTCCGGCGCGGCTGGGCCGCCGACGGCACGCGCTCCTTCCAGCGGATGCCCGCCGACCCGGTGGACTTCACCGTCTACCTGGCGAGCCCGAAGACCACGGACCGGATATGCGGCCAGTACGGGCTGGACACCGGCGGGTCGGTGAACTGCGGGGTGGGCCACCAGGTGGTCATCAACGCCAAGCGCTGGAACGAGCTGACCGAGTTCTACACCGGCCAGCCGGAGCAGTACCACGCGCTCGCGGTCAACCACGAGGTCGGCCACATCCTCGGCCTCGGCCACGTCGACTGCCCCGGCCCGGGTCAGCCGGCGCCGGTGATGATGCAGCAGATCAAGGGCCTGCACGGGTGCGTCCCGAACGGCTGGCCCTACTCCGAGACCGGCACCCTGCTCACCGGTCCCCTCCTCCCGCCCGCCACCCCGGCCCCGTAGCCACCCGTGACGCCGGTCGCCCCGCCGGATCTCCGGCGGGGCGACCGGCGTCACGCGCTCCGGGCGGTCAGTCGGTGAGCCGGGCGGCGGCCTCCTCCTCGCTGAGGGCCTCGATCTCGGCGATCAGCAGGTCCTCGATCCGGGCGGCGAGGGCGGCGGCGGTGGAGAGTTCGAAGGCGTCGCGGATCGGGACGTCCAGGCCGACGGCGGCGCGGATCCGGGCGACCACGCGGGTGACCAGGAGGGAGTCGCCGCCGAGGGCGAAGAAGTCGTCGAGGACGCCGACCCGGGGGAGGCCCAGGACCTCCCCCCAAAGGGTGGTGACGAGCTGTTCGGCGTCGGTGCGCGGGGCCAGGTACTCGGCGGTGGCGGTCGGGTCGGGGGCGGGCAGGGCAGCGGTGTCGAGCTTGCCGTTGAGGGTCAGCGGCAGCCGGTCGAGGAGGACGACGGTGTCCGGGACGAGGTAGGCGGGCAGCGACCGGGCCAGGTGCTCGCGCAGGGCGGCCGGTGCGGGTTCGGCGCCGGGGGCCGGGACGGCGTAGCCGACCAGGCGGCGGCCGGCGAGGACGACGGCGGCCGCTCCGGCCACCTCCGGGTGGCCGGTGAGGGCGGCCTCGATCTCGGCCGGTTCGATCCGGTACCCGCGCAGCTTGATCTGCTCGTCGGTGCGGCCCAGGTACTCCAGCTGCCCGTCGGCGCGCCAGCGGGCCCGGTCGCCGGTGCGGTACATCCGCGCGCCGGGGCTCGTGCCGGTGAAGGGGTCGGGGCGGAAGGCGGCGTCGGTGAGGTCGGGGCGGCCGAGGTAGCCGCGGGCCAGGCCGGCGCCGCCGATGTGCAGCTCGCCCGCGGAGCCGCGCGGGAGCAGGGCGCCGTTCCCGTCGAGGACGTAGAGCCGGACGCCGGGGAGCGGGCGGCCGAGGGGCGGGCGCCGGGTGGTGTCCGGGGCGGTGAGGTCGGCCGCGGCGACGATCACGGTGGCCTCGGTCGGGCCGTAGGTGTTGACCAGCCGGACGGCGTCGCCGTGCCGCTCCCGCCAGCGGGCGACGGAGTCCGCGCGGGCCTCGGAGCCGCCGAGCACCACCAGCCGCAGGGCGGCCGGCCAGGGCGTCCGCCCGTCGAGGGAGACCAGTTCCTCCCAGTACGCGGTGGGCAGGTCGAGCACCGTGACGGACCGGCCGTGCGAGCCGCGGAGCAGCTCGGGCAGGGTGCGCCCGCCGCCCGGGAGCAGGACCACGCAGGCGCCGGCGGCGAGGGCGGGCCAGAGCTCCTCGGCGTGGGTGTCGAAGCCGATCGAGGCGAACTGGACGATCCGGTCACCGGGCATCAGCCGGTAGCCGTCCGGGCCGGCCATCCAGTCGACCCGGGCGGCGAGGGCCGGGTGGTCGACGGCCACCGCCTTGGGGGTACCGGTGGAGCCGGAGGTGTAGAGGACGTACGCCAGTCCGGCCCGGTCCGCACCCGGGGAGGGCGCGGCGGCCGGGACGATCCGCGGGCCCGCGCCGCTCTCGGCGCCCTCGCCCTCGCCGTGGCCCTCGCTGTGCTCGTCGGTGAGCAGCAGGACGGCGCCCGACTCGCGGAGCATCAGCCGCCGCCGCTCCTCGGGGTGGGCCGGGTCGATCGGCAGGTAGCCGGCCCCGGCCTTCCAGACCGCCAGCAGCGCGACCACCAGGTCGAAGGAGGGCGCCAGCCGGACCGCCACCAGCTGACCGGCGACGGGTCCGAGCCGGGCGGCAAGGTCGTCGGCCCGCCGGTCGAGTTCGGCGTAGGAGAGGGTGTGCCCGTCGCACTCCAGGGCCGGGGCGTCCGGCGCGGCGGCGACGCGTTCCGCGAAGCGGGGGAGCCACGGGCGCGCCGGCCCGGCGTGGCCCGGCGCCGGTCCGGTGCCGAGCGCGAGGAGTTCGGCCTCCTCCTCCGGCCCGAGCAGCCAGTCGCCGTGCAGCGGCAGCGCCGGGTCCTCGACGACGGCGGCGAGCAGGGCCCGGCAGCGGGCGCCGAGCGCGGCGACCGTCCTGTCGTCGAGGACCTCCCGGTCGAAGGCGAAGGAGAGCGTCAGACCGCCGTCCGGCGTCCGCCAGCTGTCGAGCAGCAGATCGGTCTTGGCGCGTTCGAAGCCGGAGTCCATCGAGGCGGTGCGCACCCCGGCCGGCAGGTCGGCGCCGCCGTCGCCGCCGGCCAGGTCGTACTGGCTCTGGTGGACGAACACCGCCTGGTAGAGCGGCGCGGCGCCGGCCTCGGCGGGCAGGCCCAGGTGGGTGGCGAGCCGCTCCACCGGTACCTCCTGGTGGCTCAGCGCGCCCAGGGTGGCCGTCCGCACCCGGTGCAGCACCGTCCGGAAGTCCGGCTCGCCGGTGAGGTCGGCGCGGATGATCCCGGTCCGGGCGAAGTAGCCGACCAGTGCCTCCTGGGCGGCCTCGGTCCGACCTGCCAGGGGGGTGCCCACCAGGAAGTCCCGGGTGCCGGTCCAGCGGGCCAGCACGCACTGGTAGGCGGCCAGCAGCACCATGAACGGGGTGCAGCGCTCGCGCCGGGCCAGTGCGTCCAGGGCCGCGGTGAGTCCGGGGCCGAGCTCGACCGGGGCGAAGCCGGCCGGATGGCGCGGGTGGTCCGGCCGCGGGTGGTCCAGCGGCAGTCGCAGTCGGCCGGTGCCGGCCAGCTTCTCGGCCCAGTAGCGGAACGCGGTCTCGGCGCCGCCGGCCGCCGCGCGCTCCCGCTCGGCGCGGGCGACGTCGCCGTACCGGAGGGCGAGCGGTGCCAGGCCGGCCGGCGCCTCGCCGGTCTCCTCCCGGTAGAGGGCGAGCAGTTCGCGCCAGAGGATCCGGAACGACCAGCCGTCCGAGACGATGTGGTGCACCACCACGGCCAGCGCGTGCTCGGCCGGCCCGGCGGAGACCAGGACGGCCCGCAGCGGCGGCCGCGCGGCCAGGTCGAAGGGCGCGTTGACGGCCGGCCGGCAGGCCTCGGTGAAGTCGCGCTCGCTCGCGCCGGGGGCCAGCTCGACCAGGGCGAGCGGGACCGGCGCGGGCGGCTCGACCAGCTGGACGGGCGCCTCGCCGTCCAGCGCGAACCGGGTGCGCAGGGTCTCGTGGCGGGCCGTCAGCCGGTTCAGCGCGGCGCGCAGCGCGCCCTGGTCGAGCGGACCGCTCCAGCGCCGGCAGAGGTACATGGTGAAGCCCGTGTCGGCGGGGTTCAGTTGCTGGAGGAACCAGAGGCGCCGCTGCTCCTCGGTGAGCGGGTGGGCGGCCTCGGTCGGTCGGGCGGCGCCGGTCGTCTGGTCGGTGCTGGTCATCGGACGGCGGCCTCGGTTCCGGTACGGCGCGCGGGCGGGGTGTCGGCGGGCGCGGTGGTGAGGATGGCGGTGGGGGCGGGGGTGTGGGTCGGGGTGGGCCGGGCGGTCGTGGCGGCGCGGTCCGTCAGGGCGGCGAGGCCCACCAGGTCGTCGGGCTCGGCGTCCGGGACGTCGCGGTCGAAGTGGCGCAGCGCGGGAACGGCCAGGCAGGCCACCACCAGCAGCACCATGGCCAGGCCGAACAGCAGGTAGAGCAGGCCGATGCCGCGTCCCTCGCCGGTGCCGATCAGCCGTCCGACGGTGCCGGCGAGCGCGCCGTCCTCGTCGACCCACGGCTGGACCAGGCGCGGCCCGAGCGGCGCCACCACGGCGAAGCCGACCGGCAGGGTGGACCAGGCGACCATGGTGTTCACCGCGATCACCCGGCCGTGGAACCGCAGCGGGACCTTGGTCTGCACGATCGTCGCGTAGACGCCGTTGACCAGGGCCAGTGCGTAGGCCATGCCGAAGGCGCCGAGCGCCACCGGCAGCACCGAGGGCCGCAGACCGGTCACCAGGCAGGCGCCGGCCAGCCCGAGGGTGGCGAACAGGACGCCGCGCAGCCGCAACCGTCGGGGCCCGCCCCAGACCAGCAGGGTCAGACCGCCCAGCACGGCGCCCAGGCCGGCGGCGACGGCGACCCACCCGGCCGCCGCGAGCGGGGCGAAGGAGAGCACCAGCGGGGTGGTGAGCAGGAACAGCGGGGAGAGGAAGATGTTGAGGACGGCGAAGAACAGCAGCATCGCGCGGAAGTGCCGGCTGCCCAGCGCGCGCCGGAACCCGGCCCGGATCTCGGCGGCGACGCTCTCCCGCCGCCGGGCCGCCATCACGTCCGGGAAGCGCACGGCCAGCGTGACGGCCGTGGCCACCACGTAACTCGCCACGTCGAGGGCGAGGATGCCGCCGAGGCCGAGCGCGGCGAGCAGTCCGACGGCGAACAGCGGCACCAGGAACTGGGCCAGCCCGAAGGCCATCTGGACGATGCCGTTGGCCCGGCCGAGGAACCGCTTCGGCACGAGCTGCGGGACGGCCGAGTTCCAGGCCAGCCGCTGGAAGGTGAGCGCCGTCGAGAGCACCGCGATCAGGACGTACGCGTGCCAGACCCGCAGGCCGTCGGCGAGGAACAGCAGCAGCATCACCGCCTGGGTCAGGCCGGCCGCGACGTCGCCGTACAGCATGATCCGGCGCCGGTCGCCGCGGTCCACGACGGCGCCGGCGATCGGCGCCGCCAGGATGCCGGGCACCAGCCCGCAGGCCGCCAGCAGGCCGAACTGGGCGAGGGAACCGGTGGTCAGGTAGATCCAGACCGGCAGGGCGAACTCGGTGAGCGCCGAGCCGATCATGGAGATCTGCTGCCCGGCGGCGACGCCGAGGAACCGCCGCATGGTCGGCCGTGCCGCCGCCGGGCTCCTCGCGCCGGCCGGGGTGCGCGGGCCGGGCGCGGCGGGGCGGGCGTCGGCGCTCTGCTCGGCGCCGTCCCGGGAGAGGCCGGCCAGCCACCAGGTGGCGCCGCCGGCCCGTTCGTGCCGCCGCTCCCGCCCCGCCGCGACCGAGCGGTGCACGGTGGTCAGGATCTCGGCGAGTTCGGCGGCCCGGTACTTGAGGTAGAAGTGGCCGGCCTCGTCGAGCACCACCACACCGGTGGTGTCGCTGAGCCGGTGCCACTCCCGGTACCGCTCCTCGTAGAACTCGGTGGCCGGGTCCCGGTCGCCGCAGACCGCGATCACCGGTGCGGAGATCCGGCCGTCCTCGCTCTCGAAGAGCCGGGTGAAGTACTGCTCGGCCTCCTTCGTACCGGTCCGGCGGTTGCGCACCATCAGGCGCAGCTGCTCGGCGCCGACCTCGTCGGTGTCCAGACCGGCCGCCGCCAGGGCGTTGACCATGCCCTGGTCGCTGCGGAGCCGGTCGGCGATCCGCGCCCACCGCTCGCCGACGGCGGCGCCGCGCCCGCGCGGCCGGGCGAACGGGAAGATCCCGCCGAGGTGCACGGCCTCGATCTCCCGCCCGGCCGCCTCGACCAGGCGGGCGACCTCCACGGCGAGCCGGACCCCGACCCCGCAGTGGCCGTAGAGGACGATCCGCCCCTCGACGGTGTCGACGATCTCCTGGGCGCAGCGGGCGGCCACCTCGTCGATGTCCATCGCCTCCTCGCCCAGCTCGTGGCCGGGGACGGCCAGCGAGTGCAGCGCCCAGTCGGCGGGCAGCGCGTCGGCGAGCGGCTTGTAGATGAGCGCGCTGCCGCCGCCGTACGGGGTGCAGACGATGCTGGCGGTGGTCCGGCGGCCGGCCGGGGTGAGCCGGTGCAGCAGGCGGCGGGGGCCGCGGTCGGCGTCCGGGTCGCTGAGCAGGGCGGCGAGGCGCCGGACGGTGGGGTACTTGAAGAGGTCCATCACCCCGACCGGAGTGGCGAGTTCGGGGTAGGCCCGGCGCAGCCGGGCGACCACCTGGGTGGCGAGCAGCGAGTGCCCGCCGAGTTCGAAGAAGTCGTCCAGGGCGCCGACCCGGGGGACCCCCAGCAGTTCGGCCCAGAGCCCGGCGAGGAACCGCTCGGCCTCGTCCTGCGGTTCGACGAACTCGCCGGTGGCGGCGGGCTCCTCGGGCTCGGGCAGCGCGCGGCGGTCGACCTTGCCGTGGGCCAGCAGGGGGAGCCGGTCGAGGACGACGAAGCGGGCCGGCACCATGTAGTCGGGCAGCACCTCGGCGAGGGCCTCGCGCAGCTCGGCGGGCGCCGGCGCCGGGCCCCCGCCCGGGTGTTCGAGGTAGCCGACCAGCGCCTGCCGCAGTCCCTCGCCGCGCCCCAGCACCACGGCCTGGGTGATGCCGGGCAGGGCGGTGAGGGCGGCCTCGATCTCGCCCGGCTCCACCCGGTAGCCGCGCACCTTGATCTGGTCGTCGCCGCGTCCCAGGTAGTCGAGGGTGCCGTCGGGCCGCCAGCGCGCGAGGTCGCCGGTACGGTAGAGCCGGTCACCGGGCGCGCCGAACGGGTCCTCGACGAAGCGCTCGGCGGTCAGGTCGGGGCGGCCCAGGTAGCCGCGGGCGAGCCGGTCGCCGCCCAGGTACAGCTCGCCGGTGACGCCCGGCGGCACGGGCTGCAGCGCCTCGTCGAGCACGTGGCAGCGGGCCCCGGCGAGCGGGGTGCCGATGGGGGTGCTCCCCGGACCGGCCGCGCCGGCGGTGACCTCGTGGACGGTGACGCCCACGGTCGCCTCGGTGGGGCCGTAGTGGTTGAACACCGCGCAGCGGTCCAGGGCGGCCAGTTCGGCGGCCCACGGCCAGGCCGAGGCCTCGCCGCCGAGCACCAGCGCCCGGCGCGGCAGCAGCCGCTCCAGCGGGGCGTCGGAGCCGAGCGCGGCCAGGTGCGAGGGGGTCATCTTGAGGTAGTCGAGCTCCAGGGACTCGATCTGCTCGGCGAGTTCGGCGCCGGCGGTCCGGCGGGGGAGCAGATGGACCCGGCCGCCGCTGCTCAGCGCCAGGTAGAGCATCGTGATGCTGAAGTCGAAGGACAGCGACTGCAGCAGCCCGTAGCTCGCGCCGGGCTCGATCCGCAGCCGCTCGCGCACCCCGGCCAGGTAGTTGAGGATCTGCCGGTGCTGGACGGCGACGCCCTTGGGGGCGCCGGTCGAGCCCGAGGTGTAGATCACGTAGGCCAGGTGGTCCGGGCCGGCGGCCTCGTCCAGCGGCTCCGGATCGGGCGTGAGGGGCTCCGGGCCGGGCGGGTCCGCGTTGAGCAGCAGCTCGGCGCCGGTGTAACCGGGGAAGCGCCCCCGCAGCGCGGTGTCGGTGACCAGCACCCGGACCTCGGCGTCGGCCACCAGGTGGGCGAGCCGGGCGGGCGGCTGCTCCGGGTCCAGCGGCAGGTAGGCACCGCCGGACTTGAGCACGCCGACCAGGGCCGCCGCCAGTTCGGGGGACTGCTCCAGGCAGACCGCGACCCGGTCGTCGGGCCGCACACCGAGCGCCCGCAGCCGCCGGGCGAGGCCGGTGGCCCGCTGCTCCAGCTCGCGGTAGTCGAGCGTGCGGTCCCCGAGGACCACGGCCGGGCGCTCCGGGTGGTCCCGGGCGGTGGCGGCGAGCAGCGCCGTCAGGGTGTCCGGCGCACCGGCGGTGGCGGGCAGCGGCGGGCCGGCGGCCCAGGTCTCCAGGACGTCCCGCCGTTCGCCGGGGGTGAGCAGCGGCAGCCGGGAGACCGGGCGGGCCGGGTCGGCCACCGCGGCGGCGAGGAGCAGTTCGAACCGCTCGACCAGGCGCCGGACGGTCGCGGCGTCGAAGAGGTCGGTGCGGTAGGTGAGCAGCCCGTACAGGCCGCCGTCGGACTTCTCCCGCAGGTAGAGCGCCAGGTCGGTGCGGGTGGTGGTGGCCTCGTGGCCGAAGCCCTCCCGGGCCGGTGCGCCACCGGGGCGGGTGTTGGTGCCGGTGCTCGTGTGGGTGCTGCTCGCGGTGCGGTCGCCGTAGTTCTGGAAGGCGAAGCTCACCTGGAAGACGGCCGACCGGCTGACGTCGCGCTCGATGTCCAGGTCGGCCACCATCTGCTCGAAGGGCACCTCCTGGTGGGTGTACGCGTCGAGGGTGGTCTCGCGGACCCGGCCGAGCAGCTCGGTGAAGGTCGGGTCGCCCTCCAGCCGGGCCCGGATCGGCAGGATGTTGACGAACAGCCCGACGACGTCCTCCAGTTCGCGGTGGAGGCGGCCCGCGACGGCCGAGCCGACGGCGAAGTCCCGCAAGCCGGTGTGCCGGCCCAGCAGGGTCTGCAGCGCGGCCATCAGCACCATGTACGCGGACGCGTTGGCGGAGCGGGCCAGGGCGTTGACGCCGCTGCCGAGTTCCGCACCCCAGTGGAACTCCAGGGCGGCGCCGTCGAAGGTCAGCACCGGGGGCCGCGGTCGGTCGGTGGGCAGGTCGAGGACGGGGACGTCGCGCAGCTCGGTCCGCCAGTAGGCGCGGGAGGCGGCCAGCGCGCCGCCGGTCAGCCGCTCGCGCTGCCAGTGCGCGTAGTCGCCGAACCGGACGGCGGGGGCCGCCAGGCCGTCCGGGGTGCCGTCGGCGTGCCGGGCGTAGAGCGTGTCCAGCTCGCGGTGGAGGATGTCCAGCGACCAGCCGTCGCTGACGATGTGGTGCATCACCAGCGCGAGCACGTGCTCGTCGGGTGCGATGCGGACCAGCAGGGCGCGCAGCAGCGGTCCGGCGGCCAGGTCGAAGGGCTCGGCCGCCAGGGCGCCGAGTTCGGCGGTGGCGCGCCCGGCCGGGTCCGGGTCGGCGGTGGCGTCGACGAACCGGGCCGCGCACGGGGCGGGTTCGGCGACGCGGACCTCGGCGGTGCCCTCGGGGGTACCGGGGAAGGTCATCCGCAGCGCCTCGTGCCGCGCGACCAGGTCGGTCAGGGCGGCGTCCAGCGCGTCGCGGTCGAGCGGCCCGCGCAGCCGGCGGGCCGGGGCCAGCGTGTAGGCCGTGGAGCCGGGGGCGAACTGGTCCATGAACCAGAGCCGTTCCTGGCCGCTGGAGAGCGGCGGGGCGGTGCCGGGCGGTCTGGCCGGCACGGTTCTGGCGGGGGCCGAGGCGGTCCGCAGCCGCTGGGCGAGCAGGGCGCGCTTGGTCGCGGACAGCCCGGCCGTGGGGTCCTGGATGTCGGTCATCGGTGATCCATTTCGGCGCACGTCGGAGGTGGCGGTGCCCTCGGGGCGGGAGCGGCCGCGGGGTGAGCGGGCGGCGCGGTGCAGCGCGCCGCCCGGGAGGTCAGCGCAGGTCGCGGACGGCCGCGGCGATGCCGAGCGGCGTCGGGGTGGCGAAGAAGACGTCGAAGTCGAGCTCGACGCCGAGCAGGTCGCGGGTCCTGGCGGTGATCTGGATGATCGTCAGGGAGTGCCCGCCGAGCTCGAACAGGTCGTCCTCGGGGCCCAGGTCGGGCAGTCCCAGCACCTCGGCCCAGATCCCGAGCACGGCGTCGAGCACCTCGTCGTGCTCCTGCTGCCCGGCTGCTCCGGTCGCCCCGGTCGAGCCCTGGCTCGCGGCGTCGGTCGGGCGCGGGGGGACGGGCAGCGCACGGCGGTCCAGTTTGCCGTTCGGCGTCAGGGGCAGCCGGTCGAGCACCGCGAAGCGCTGCGGTACGGCGGCGGCCGGCAGCGTCCGCTGGAGGAGGGCCCGCAGCTCGGCGGCGTCCGGCACGGCTGCCCCGGGCGCCGGGACGAGGTAACCGGCGACGAACGGCTCCGCGCCGCCGGCCGCCTCGTCCCGCCGGACGGCGGCGGCCGCCTCGGCGACCGCGGGGTGGGCCAGCAGCGCCGACTCGATCTCGCCGAGCTCGATCCGGTGGCCGCGGATCTTGACCTGGTCGTCGAGCCTGCCGAGGAACTCCAGTTCGCCGTCGGCGGTCCAGGCCACGAGGTCGCCGGTGCGGTAGAGCCGCTCGCCGGGCGCGCCGAACGGGTCCTCGACGAAGCGTTCGGCGGTCAGCCCGGGCCGGTCCAGGTAGCCCTCGGCGACCCCGTCACCGCCGAGGTACAGCTCGCCCGGCACACCGATCGGGAGCGGCCGGCGCCGCCCGTCCAGCACGTACGCGCGGGTGTTGGCGATCGGTCGGCCGATCCGGACGGCCTCCGGTGCGGCCGGGACCTCGGCGCAGGTGGACCAGACGGTGGTCTCGGTCGGCCCGTAGACGTTGAGGAGCCGGTCGGTGCCCGCCCTCAGCTCGCGGGCCAGCGGCAGCGGCAGCGCCTCCCCGCCGACCAGGGCGGTCAGGCCGGGCGGCAGCGTTCCGGCGCCCAGCAGGACCCGCCAGCCCGAGGGGGTGGCCTGGGCGTGGGTGACGCCCTCGCGCTCCACCAGCGACCGCAGGCCCGGGCCGTCGACGGCGAGGCCGTCCGGCGCGAGCACCAGCCGCCCGCCGGTGACCAGCGGCAGCAGCAGTTCGAGCGCGGAGATGTCGAAGGAGAGTGAGGTGAGGCCGAGCCAGACGTCCCGGGGGCCCGAGCCGAGCCGGTCGGCGAAGGCGGAGAGCAGGTTGACCAGCGCGCGGTGGCCGGTCTCGACGCCCTTGGGGCGGCCGGTCGAGCCGGAGGTGTAGAGCACGTAGGCGAGCCGGCCGGGCGCGGTCCGGGTGGCGGCCGGGTCGTCCTCCGGCGCGTCGTCCGCCGTGTCGCCCGCCGCGTGGGTGAGCCGCAGCAGCGTCGGGGCCGCGGCGGCCACCTCGGGGGCCGGCTCGCGGTCGGCCAGCAGCAGCGTGGCGCCGGAGTCCGCCAGGACGAGGGCGAGCCGTTCGGCCGGGTAGGCGGGGTCGAGCGGCAGGTAGGCGGCGCCGACGGTGTGCACGGCGAGCAGCGCGGCCGGCAGGTCGGCGGTGCGGCCGAGGTGCAGAGCGACCAGGTCGTCCCGGCCGACGCCGGCCGTGGTCAGCGCGTTCGCCAGCCGGTCGGTGCGCCGCAGCAGCTCCCGGTACGTCAGGCGCTCGGCGCCGGCCACCACCGCGAGGGCCTCGGGCGTGGCGCCGGCGCGCTCGCGGACCAGGTCGAGCACGGTCCGGTCGGCGGGGTAGGCGTGCTCGGTGGCGTTCCAGGTGCTCGTGACGAGCCGCTGCTCGGTCTCGTCGAGCAGCAACAGGTCCGCCAGGGCCGCTCCCGGGTCGGCCGTGGCGGCGGCGAGCAGGGCGGCGAGGTGTCCGGCGATGCGCCGGGCGGCGGCGGGGGAGAGGACGGCCGGGTCGTACTGGAGGGAGAAGCCGACGGCCCCGGCGTCCTCGACCGCCTGGAGGTGCAGCGTGTTGCGGGAGGCGTGCGGGAACACCGTCCAGTCGACCCGGGTGGTGCTGCCCGGGAACACCGGGTCGGCGGTGGTGCGGCGGCGGTAGCCGAACGAGACGGGTGCCAGACCGGTCCGCGGCGTGAGCCCGGGCACGGCCGCGCCGAACGGGACGGCGCGGTGGGCCGAGACCAGGCGGACCTCGGCCCGGACGGCCTGGGCGTACTCCGCGAACGTCACCTCCTCCCCGGCGCCGGCCGGGGCGTGCACCGGCAGCTCGTTGACGAAGAGGCCGATGTCGTCGCGCCGCTCCGGGCGGCGGGTGGCGAAGGGGACCGCGACCGGGACGGCCTCGCCGCCGTAGCGCCGCAGCAGGCCGTGCAGGCCGGCGAGCAGGAACTCGAAGACGGTGACCCCGCAGTCGCGCGCGGCGTCGACCAGGGCGGTCCGGCCGGCGCCGTCGAGCCGCCAGGTGACGGCCTCGCCCCGGCCGGCGTCGGTGGTGGCCCGGGGGCCGTGGGGCAGCACCGGGTCGGTGGCGGCGGCCCACCGGGGGCCGTGGAAGGAGGCCGCCCTGCGGACGGCCTCGGGCTCGGGTTCGATCCCGAGGGCGTCACGCCGGTCGTCGGGGGCGGCGGGGTCGAGGGACGTGGGGGCGGAGGTCGCGGGGTCGGCGGCGGGGGAGTCGGTGGCGGCCGGTCCGCCGGCTCGCGCGGCGGCGTAGGCGGTGGCGAGGTCGGCGGCCAGGACGTCCTTGGAGTGCCCGTCGAACACCGCGTGGTGGGCCACCACCAGCAGGTCGGCCGCCCCACCGGCCCGCCGGAGCAGGGTGAACCGGGCGAGCGGTCCGGCGGCGAGGTCGAACGGGAGGGCCAGTTCCACGGCCAGTCGCTTGGCCAGGCCTTCGCCGCTGTCGGCCGTCGCGTCGACGACGGTGAGCGCGGGCGGCCGCCCCGCCGGGACCTCGCGGACCAGGCCGTCCTCCTCGACCAGCGCCGCCGCGAGCGCGGGGTGGCGGGTGACGGTGGCGGCGACGGCCCGGGCCAGGGCGTCGGCGTCGATCCGGTCGAAACGGAACCGCAGGGCGAGGTGGAAGGCCTCGGGGACGGCGGTCCGCCTGGTCGTCAGCCAGATCCCGTGCTGGGCGGGGGAGGCGGGGCGCCCGGCCCGGGCCGGAGTGTTCGCCGCTCTCGCGGGCTCCTCCTCCGGCGCGGCGGACGGGCCCGGTACGACGGATGAGACTGGTGCGGCGGACGAGCCTGGAGTGGTGGCGGAGTCGACGGGGGAGACGGACATGGCGGGCTCGATTCGGGAGTCGGAGGCGGGGCTGCGGTGACCCGTCCGACCGGGTTCCGCCGCGACGGTGCGGCCCGGTGGAGGGCGCGGCCGTCGGATGCGGTCCGGGCCGCCCCGCGGACCGGTCGACAGGCCGCTGGAGCAAGGCCGACCCGACTCCCAGGTTCCCCCCTGATGCGTCAAGCGGTCCGATCTTCTCCCCCGTGGAAAGATCATTGGCCTGGACCTGTCGTGAGATTTCCACAGACCACATGCCTCGTCAAGGGTTGTTCACGACCCGGGCGGGGCAGTCCGACGGTTCGTCAACTACCCGCCGCCACAAGCCGTCACGGTGGCGGTCTTGAGGGCCGTCCCGACGGCGGGGTCGGACCGGGGCCGGGACGGGGGCGGCGGCGGCCCGGGGCGGCTGCGCGGGTGGCGGCGGGAGGGACGGCGGGTGCAGTCAAGTTGTCTGTACAGCTCGGGGTTCTCTGCCCGTCATCGAAACGCCATCGAACCGGTCCACTTCCGTTGATCTCGGACGCCTATACATAACGGGTCTGGGCCGAAACGGAGGCCCAGCACCCGTGACCAAGGAGCCGTCCCCCGATGATTCCGATGCCCGAACTGTCGCGCCGCACCCTGCTCGGCGGCGCGGCGGCGGCCGCCGTGCTGTCCGCCCTCCCGCTCAGCGTGCGTGAGGCGCTCGCCGCGCCGGCCCGCCCCGGCAAGCTGGCGGACATCCAGCACGTCGTGGTGTTCATGCAGGAGAACCGCGCGTTCGACCACTACTTCGGTACGCTCCCCGGCGTGCGCGGCTTCGGCGACCGGACGGCGGTGCGCGGGGTCAACGGGCGCTCGGTGTTCCACCAGCCCGACCCGGGGCGCAAGGAGGGCCACCTGCTGCCGTTCCCGATGAACGCGGCCCACACCAACGCCTACCAGCAGGGCGCCCCGGCGTTCGGCTTCGTCGACTCGATGAACGCCTGGAACGACGGCCGCGCCGACGGTTCGGTCACCCGCCGCTCCGGCGGCTGGCTCGGTCAGGGCTACTACGAGCCCGCCGACATGCCCTTCTACAACGCGCTCGCCTCGGTCTTCACGACCTGTGACGCCTACTACGCGTCGGTGCAGTGCAACACCAACACCAACCGCGAGCACCTGATGACCGGGACCAGCGGCGGCACCGTGCGGGACACCCCGGTGACCGACAACACCGAGATCCCCGGCGGCTACGAGTGGACCACCTACGCCGAGCGGCTGCAGAAGGCCGGGATCAGCTGGAAGACCTACCAGGCGCTGGACAACTTCGACGACAACGCGCTCGCCTGGTTCACCCCCTTCGTCAAGGCCAAGCCGGGTGAGCCGCTCTACGAGCGCGGCCTGCGCGCGGTCGGTGACCCGGCGAAGAAGGACGACCCCTTCGCGATGGGCGACGCCCTCGTCGAGGCGTTCACCGCCGACGTCCAGGCCGACCGGCTGCCGCAGGTCTCCTGGCTGGTCGCGCCCGCCGCGCTCTCCGAGCACGCCAACTACGCCCCGCCGAACGGCGAGCACCTGACGGCCCGGCTGCTCGCCGCGCTCGCCGCGAAGCCGGAGGTGTGGGAGAAGACCGTCTTCATCCTCAACTACGACGAGCACGGCGGCTTCTTCGACCACCAGCTGCCGCCCGTCCCGCCGCTGGCCGCCGGGCGCGGCAAGTCGACCGTCCCGGTCGACGGCGAGGTCGTGGTCCGGGTCTCCAAGGGCGGCTCGACCTACCACCGGGTGGTCGGCCAGGACGGCACGTACCGGGTGAAGGCCGCCGACGGCTCGCTCACCTGGTCCGACACCCTGCCCGCGGGCGAGACCCTGGTCTCCGGCCCGTACCCGATGGGCCTGGGCGTGCGCGTCCCGATGATCGTCGTCTCGCCGTGGACGCGCGGCGGCGTGGTCGACTCCACGGTCTACGACCACACCTCGGTGCTGCGCCTGCTGGAGCAGCGCTTCGGCATCGAGGAGCCCAACATCAGCCCGTGGCGCAGAGCCGTGACCGGCGACCTCACCAACGTCTTCGACTTCTCCGGGCGCAACCCGGTCTGGCCGCAGCTGCCCGACACCAGCGGCAACCGGCAGAAGGTCGTCGACACCGGCAAGCTGCCCGCGCCCACGGTGCCCGATCCGCAGGCCTTCCCGCAGCAGCAGCGCGGCACCCGCACCGCCCGGATCAGCCCCTACGACCTGCTGGTCAAGCCGAAGCTCAAGGGCGACGAGCTGACCGTCGACTTCATCAACCAGGGCCGCCAGGCCGCCGTCTTCGCCGTCTACCCGGCGCCCGGCACCGCGCCGCGCCACTACACCGTGGGCGCCAAGACCCGCCTCTCCGACGTCTGGACGGTCGGCCCCGAGGGCTACGACCTGCGGGTGCACGGCCCGAACGGCGCGCTCTGGCACCTGCGCGGGGACGCCGCCTCGGCGTACGAGATCTCGCTCTCCGAGGAGCAGAACGGCAAGGTGCTGGAGGTCGACGTGATCAACCGCACCCGCACCGCCCAGACCTTCCTGGTCGGCGACCTCGCCTACGGCGACGGGCTGCGCGAGGTGCGGGTCGCGGCGGGCGACGACCGGACCGTCAACGTCAAGGTCGGCCCGGAGGGCTGGTACGACGTCGCGGTGGGCGTCCGCGGCGAGCTCGGCTTCCGCCGCCGGATCGCCGGGCGCTTCCCGTGGGACGGCGGCCACCTGGTGACCGACCCGGCGATGGGCCTCGCCGACCCGCTGGCCCTGGACGTCACGCTCAAGGCCGCCTCCACCACGATCGACGAGGCGATCCTGCTGCCCGGCCGTCCGGCCCGGGTCGCCGCCCGGTTCACCGCGACCGCCGCGCTGACCGCGATCGAGGTCCAGCCGGTCGTGCCGGCCGGCTGGGCGGTCACCGCCGTCACCCCGCCGCCCGCCTCGCTCGCCGCCGGTGCCACCGCGACCGCCGAGTGGGACGTCACCCCGCCCGCCGTGCTGCCGGACGGCGCCACCCACCGGATCCTGGTCACCGCCCGCGCGGCGGCGGGCAGCCGTTTCGCGATCGCCGACGGCGAGATCGCGGCGCGCACCGCCCCCGTGATGGCCGGTCACCTGCTCGGCGAGGACTTCGAGTCGCTGGCCGGCTCCCTCCAGCCGCTGGCCGGCGTGCTCGGCTGGACGCCGCAGGCGCCGCAGGGCTGGTCGGTGGTGAACGCGCCGGCCATGCCGCAGGGCACCACCCGCCTCCAGGGCTGGACGTTCCACACCAAGCGCGCCTGGTCCACCCCGGCCGGGCAGGACCGCGGCAACTTCAGCCGCGGCCTGGGCATCCTCGCGGTCGCCGACCCGGACGACTGGGACGACACCGGTTCGCCGTCCCGCAAGGGGGTCTTCGACTCCACCCTGGTCTCGCCCGCCGTCCAGCTGCCGGCCGGCGCGAACACCCTCCACCTCGCCTTCGACTCGCACTACCGGCAGGAGGCCCCGCAGAAGGCGACCGTCACCGCCGTCTTCGACAACGGCACCGAGATCCGGCTGGTCCACTACAGCAGCGACCCGACCGGTAACGACAACGCCGGCAAGGACGTCCAGAACGCCTTCGTCACCAAGCAGTTCGCCGTTCCGGCGGGAGCCCGCTCGGTGACCCTGAAGTTCCGGATGTACGACGCGGGCAACAACTGGTTCTGGGCCGTCGACCACGTCCGCCTCGACACCAAGCCGATCACGGGCTGACCCGGTAGATCCTGCTCGCGGCCCGCGTACCCCGAGGGGGTGCGCGGGCCGTTCGGTCGGGCCGGGGGCTTGTCGTCGGGCATCGGGTCGGTGCGGCGGGTCTGCTCGCCGGGGGGTGCGGCGGGGTCGGTGCGGCGGGTCTGCTCGCCGGGTCGGGGCGGCGGATTTCGGCCGGGCGCGCGCGTCCGGCCGGGTGTTGTCGGACCTCTCTGCTGTCGTAGGAGGGCGAACGCCGCCGCCCGGTCACCACGACACCACGGAGGACACCATGACGACCACGTCGGACGATTCGACCCCCTCGCTGCCCGGGCGCCCGCCCGTGGTCGACCTGGCGACCTGGCAGGCCGCCCGGGACGAGCTGCTGGTCCGGGAGAAGGCCCACACCCGCGAGGCCGACGCCATCGCCGCGGCCCGGCGACGGCTGCCGATGGTGGAGCTCGACGGGACGGTCGAGGTCGTCGGCCCCGACGGCCCCGTCCCGTTCCTGGACCTGTTCCAGGGCCGCGACGAGCTCGTGGCCTACCAGCACATGTGGACCCGCCCGGGAGCGACCCCGGAGGAAACCCTCGGCCGGCACGGCCACCACTGAGGGCGGTGGGACTTCCGGCCCGGAGGCGCCGCGAACCGCCCAGCCTTCCTCCCGGACCGCGGGCCGTCCACGAACCTCGCTCACGACCTCGCTCACGACCTCGCTCACCCACCTCGCTCACCGACCTCGCCCACCGACCTCGCCCACCGACTCAGGGAGATCCGCGCCATGAACTCTCGTCTGCTCCGGCTGACCGGCGCCGCCACCGCCGTCTACGGCCTCGCCGTGACCCGCCGGCCCGCCCTGCTGGCCGCCCCCTCCGGACTGACCGCCGCCGACGGCTCGCTGCCGCGCTCCACCGCGGCCTGTCTGCGCCCGCTCGCCTTCCGGGACGCCGCCTGCGGCCTGGCGATGGCCTTCGCACCCGACGACTCCGCGCTGCGCGCGGCCACCCTGGTGCGCATCGCCTCCGACCTGGGCGATGCCGCCCTGCTGGCCACCGCGCTGCCGGAGCGCCGGCACCGGGTGATGGCGGTGGCCGTCTCCGTCGGCTGGGGTGCGCTCTCGGTGGCCGGGCTGCTCGGGGGGAGTCGGAAGCAGCCGTCGGGCCGCCATACCTCTTGATGGTCAAGTCTCTCAATCATCGAGAGATATGATGCGGAGGTCCGTCACCAGCCCCCGCCCGAAGGGCGCTCCGCGATGCGCACCGGTCCAGCCGCTCCCCGTCCCGCCTCCCGGCGTCGAACCAGACTGCTGGTTCCGCTCGTCCTCCTGATCGTCTGGCTCGGCCTGGGCGGCGCCTTCGGCTCCTACGCCGGGAAGCTCTCCGAGGTGGCCACCAACGACCGGGCCGCCTTCCTGCCCCGCAGCGCCGAGTCCACCGAGGTGGCCCGGCTCGGGGAGGACTTCCGAACGGCGGCCACGCTCCCGGTGATCGTGGTCTGGGAGAGTCGCACCGGAGCGGTCGGCGAGGCCCAGCGCGCCGCCGCCGGCCGGGCGCTGCAGGAGGCCTCGGCCGTCCCCGGTGCCACCGGCCGGGTGTCGCCCGCCGTGCCGTCCGAGGACGGCACGGCGCTCCAGGGCGTCGTCCAGCTCCGCTCCGACCTCGGGCGGCAGACCGGGGACAGCGTCCGCGCCGTCCGCGAACTCGCCGACCAGGTCCCGGACACCACCGTCGGCCTGGCCGGTCCGGCAGCGGTCGCTGCCGACCTCGGCGGTGCCTTCGCCGGCATCGACGGACTGCTGCTCGGCGTGGCCCTCGGCGTGGTGCTGCTGATCCTGCTCGCCGTCTACCGCAGCCTGCTGCTGCCGCTGCTGGTGATCCTCGGCGCGGTGTTCGCCCTCGGGATCTCCTGCGCGCTGGTCTACCTGCTCGCCGACCACGGCCTGGTCCGGGTGGACGGCCAGGTGCAGGGTCTGCTGTCGATCCTGGTGATCGGCGCGGCCACCGACTACGGACTGCTGCTCTCCGCCCGCTTCCGCGAGGAACTGCACCTCCACGGTGACCGGTTCGCGGCGATGCGCACCGCCTGGCGGCAGTCCGTCGAGCCGATCGCGGCCTCCGGGACGACGGTCGCCCTCGGCCTGCTCGTCCTGCTGCTCTCCGACCTCACCAACAACCGGGCGCTCGGCCCGGTCGGCGCGATCGGCATCGGCTGCGCGGTGCTCTCCGCGCTGACCTTCCTGCCGGCCGCGCTCGTCCTGCTCGGCCGCGCCGCCTACTGGCCGGCCCGGCCGGCCGCCGACGGGCGCGCCCCGGTGAACGCCGTCTGGCAGCGGGTGGCCGCCCTGGTCGGGAGCCGGCCGCGGGTCACCTGGGCCGCCGGCCTGGCCGTGCTCGCCGCGCTGGCCGCCTTCGCGCCGACCCTGGACTCGGGCGGCGTCCCGCAGAGCGAACTCTTCATCAAGGCCCAGCCCTCGGCGGCCGGGCAGGCGCTGCTCTCGAAGCACTTCCCCGGCGGCGCCGGCAATCCGGCCGTGGTGATCGCCGCCGCCGGGCGGGCCGAGGCGGTCGCCGCCGCGGCAGCCGTCCCCGGGGTGGCCGGCGTCCGCCCGTACACCGGCGGTGCGCCCGGCGGTGCCCCGGCGGAGGTGGACGGGCGGGTCCGGCTGGACGTCACGCTCGCCGACCCGGCCGACAGCGACGCGGCCGTCGCCACCGTCCGGAGCCTGCGGCAGGCCGTGCACGCGGTGCCGGGCGGGGACGCGCTGGTGGGCGGCTACACCGCGCAGCAGTACGACACCCGGATCACGGCGGAGCGCGACCGGGCGCTGATCATGCCGGTCGTGCTGCTCTGCATCCTCGCCGTGCTCGTGGTCCTGCTGCGCTCGCTGCTCGCTCCGCTGCTGCTCGCCGGTACCGTCGCGCTCTCCTACCTGGCCACGCTCGGCGTCAGCGCGGTGGTCTTCGACCACGTCTTCGGCTTCTCCGCCATCGACCCCTCCGTGCCGCTGTACGGGTACGTGTTCCTGGTCGCGCTGGGGGTGGACTACAACATCTTCCTGATGACCAGGGTCCGTGAGGAGACGATGCGGGTCGGCACCCGGGAGGGGGTGCTGCGCGGGCTGACGGCCACCGGCGGAGTGATCACCTCGGCCGGGGTGGTGCTGGCCGCGACCTTCGCCGCGCTGGGTGTGATCCCGCTGGCCTTCATGGCCCAGATCGCGTTCATCGTCGCCTTCGGCGTGCTGCTGGACACCCTACTGGTGCGCTCGCTGCTGGTGCCCGCGCTGGTCCGGGACCTGGGCGAGCGGGTCTGGTGGCCGGCCCGGCCGGGTCGCACGGCGGTCGGTACGGCGGCGCCCGAGCCGGTCGGCGAGCCCGTCTGACGGTGGCCGGCCGGTTAGGCTGAACGGGTAACAGCGGGTGGAACACCGTAGGCGACCGGAGCGGATGACCTTGTCGGAGCAGGACCCGAGCACGCCCCCGCCCGCCCCGGCACCGTCCGACAGCCCGGCGCCTGCGGACCCGTCCGCGACCGTACCCTCCGACACCCCGGCGCTCGGGCGGCTCCTCCAGGCCCTCGCCTCCGAGATGAACCTGCTCGGGCACGGCTTCGCCGCCGCCAGCGGTCTGCACGCCACCGACGTCCAGGCGCTGCTCGCCGTGATGCGGGCCG
Organism: Kitasatospora sp. NPDC001603; assembly: GCF_040298365.1. Taxonomy (NCBI): domain Bacteria; kingdom Bacillati; phylum Actinomycetota; class Actinomycetes; order Kitasatosporales; family Streptomycetaceae; genus Kitasatospora; species Kitasatospora sp. NPDC001603. The sequence goes on along the minus strand of NZ_JBEPAA010000068.1, from coordinate 12,127 downwards.
AGCCCGGCCGGGGCGGAACCACCCCCGGCCGGCTCGGCGAGGAGCTGGCCCTCAGCTCGGGGGCGGTCACCGCCGTCCTGGACCGGCTGGAGCGGGCCGGACACATCCGCCGGACCAGGGACGCCGCCGACCGCCGGCAGGTCCTGGTGCACTACCTGCCCGGTGCCGGGCGGATGGCCGCCGAGTGGTTCGCGCCGGTGGCCCGGCGCACCGAGGCGGTGCGCGGCGAGTTCACCCCGGCGGAGCTGGCGGCGGTGGCCCGTTTCCTCGGCCGGATGACCACCGAGCTGGAGGACCTGCGCCATTCGCGCCGACCCGCGTGACCCGCGCTACCGCTGACGTGGGCTGACGACGGGACGCCCGTCAGCCCGTCAGCCCGTCAGCCCGTTCCGCCGGGAGATCAGGGCCGCCAGGCCGTCCAGGATGCGCTCCAGGCCGAACTCCAGCGCCCGGTCACGCCCGTCCCGCACGGCCATCGCCGCCGCGAGTGCCGGGAAGCGGTCGGCGTGCTCCCGGACCAGCCCGCCGACGACGGCCAGCAGTCGGGACTCCGGCTCCCCGCCCGGTCCGGCCGCGCGCGCCTGTGCGGTGATGCTGCGGACGTGGCCGGCCAGCAGGACGGCGGTGTCCATCCGCTCCGGCCCGGTCAGTCCGGTGCCGTCGAGAGCGGCCACCACCCGCTCCAGCCAGCCGAGTTCCTTCGGGCCGAGCACCCGGGGGCCGACGGTGGCGTCGATCAGCCAGGGGTGCGCGCCGAAGGTGGTGGCCAACTGGCCTGCCCAGGACTGGAGTTCGGCGCGCCAGGCGGGCGAGGCGCCCATCGGGTCCCGGTTCGCCGCCGGGGCCCCCGGTCCGGTCCCGGCCGGTTCGTCGATCGCCGTCTCGACCATCAGGGCCACCAGTTCGGCCTTGCCCGGCACATAGCGGTAGAGCGCCATCTTGGTGTAGTCGAGCAGGCCGGCCACCCGCTGCATGGAGACGGCGCCCAGTCCCTCCGCGTCCGCGATCCCGATCCCGGTCCGGGCGATCCGGTCCAGGCTGAGCGCCGGTTTGGGCCCGCGGGTCGGCTTCGGGGGCGGCCCCCAGAGCAGCCGGGCCGTCGCCTCGGCCCCCTCGCCGGATGTGCTGCTCAAGCTCCCGCTCCCGTCCCGTTCCGGGTCGGCCCTTGCCGAACCGACCTAACTGTGTCTACCGTACACAGCAGCAATCAGTGTCCAGTGGACACAGTTTCTCGGTTCTCCCGGACGGAGTGGTTCACATGGGTACCAAAGTCCTCATCTCGGGCGCGAGCATCGCCGGCCCGGCACTGGCGTACTGGCTGGGGCAGTACGGCTTCGAGCCCACCGTCGTCGAGCTGGCTCCCGCCCTGCGCGGCGGCGGCCAGGCCGTCGACTTCCGCGGCGCCGCGCACCTGACGGTGCTGCAACGGATGGGTCTGCTCGACGAGTTGCGCCGGATCGACACCGGTGGCAGCCCGATGGACTTCGTCGACCGGCACGGTCGGCGCCGGCTCCACCTGCCGGCGGACTTCGCCGGCGGCGAGGTCGAGGTGCCGCGCGGCGAACTGGCCCGGTTGCTCCACCGGCACAGCCTGCCGTCCACCGAGTACGTCTTCGGCGACACGGTGACCGCGCTGGAGGAGACGCCCGACGGCGTCCGGGTGGAGTTCCGCCACGGGTCGCCGCGCGAGTTCGGCCTGGTGGTCGGCGCGGACGGTCTGCACTCCACCGTCCGCCGGCTGGCCTTCGGCCCCGAGCAGCGCTTCGTCCGCCACCTCGGCTACTACGCCGCCACCTGGCAACTGCCCAACTACCTCGGTCTGCCGCCCGGTTCGGTCGGCCTCAACGTGCCCGGGCGGCTCGCCGCGGTCGGCGCGGACCACCGGGACCGGACCCGGGCCGGCGCCTTCTTCCTGTTCGCCTCACCCGAGCTGCCCTACGACCGGCACGACCAGGAGCAGCAGAAGGCGCTGCTTGCGGACGCCTTCGCGGGTCTCGGCTGGGAGGTGCCACGACTGCTGGAGAGTCTGCGCGAGGCCCCGGAGCTGTACTTCGACTCGATCAGCCGGGCGGACGTCCCCGCCTGGTCCGCCGGCCGGATCGCCCTGGTCGGGGACGCCGCCTGCGGCGCGACCATCGGCGGCATGGGCACCGGTACCGCGATGGTCGCCGCGTACGTCCTGGCCGGCGAACTCGCCCGCGCCCGGGGCGACCACCGCACCGCCTTCACCCGGTACGAGGACGCCGTGCGCGGCTACGCCGAGGGCTGCCAGCGGGGCGGCGACCGGACCGGGCCCTTCCTGGCGCCGGGCACGGCGGCCGGACTCCGGCTGCGCGACGGACTGTTGGGCCGGCGCTGGGTCCTGAACCGGATGCTGGAGCTGGGCCGGAAGGTCAGCGGCACGATCGCCCTGCCCGACTACCAGACCGAGTTCGCCACCCGCTGATCCTCGGCGGCCCCACCGTGCGGGGCGGCCGGGGCGCCGGACGGGTCGCCGGGCGCCGGTCCCCTCGACCGTGCGGCGTGTCCCATCCGGTAGCCGATCCCGCGGACGGTGATGATCCACCGGCTGGAGCCGAGCTTCGCGCGCAGGGTGCTCACATGGGTGTCGATGGTGCGGCTGGCCTGCCCCCAGTCACTGCCCCACACCTTCGCCATCAACTCCTTGCGCGACACCACGGTCTCGGAGTTGGCGGCGAGGATGTAGAGCAGCTCGAACTCCTTCGACGTCACCTCGATCAGCCGGTCGCGCAGGCGCACTTCGCGGGTCCGCGGATCGATGTGCAGCGGGAGCAGCGAGATGGCCTCGGGCGCCGCCGGCCCGGAGCGGCGGGAGGACCGGCGGAGCACCGCGTCGATGCGGGCCCCCATCTCCCGGAAGCCCCAGGTCTGGGCGACGCAGTCGTCGGCTCCCGCCTTCAGGGCGAGCACCCGCTCCAACTCGTCGTCGCGACGGGTGAAGGCGATCAGCGGGACGTCGCTCTCGGTCCGCAGGCTCCGGCACACCTCGATGCCGTCGACGTCCGGCAGTTCCAGCGAGAGCAGCACCAGATCGGCCTCGCGGTACGTGCGGAGGGCCTGTGCGCCGGTGCCCACGCTGCGGGCGACGAAGCCCTGCCGGCGCAGGTCGCGCACCATCGATTCGGCGGAGCTGATCTCCCGTTCCACCACGAGTACGGTCCTCATCTTCCCTGCTCCTCCTCCGGACGCCACGCCCCTCCGTGCCCACCCTCGTCCGCTCCCCGGGTCGCGGCCCGGGGCGTCGTTCGCACAACAAAAGTACCGCTTGGCACGACGACCAGGCGGAACCCGGCCGACCGGCCGGATATCCGCTCCGACCTGCGGAGACACGCTGTGGAAATGCTCCCGGCACAGATCCGGCGAGGCTGCCCGCCCGGCCGGCGGCCGGCGACCGCAGGCGTGCCCGAAGCCGTTCGGCCGCTGGTCAGCGGGCTGTGGACGGGCGGGCGGCGGCTCCGGCCCGGGCGGGCACGGACGGCAGCCCCGGCGCTCGTGTCAACAGCTCATGAAATCTGCCGCGACACCCGGAACTTGGGCCGCACGGCGCGGCACGGCGGGGGAGCGGGAGGCAGGCGGGTACGGCGGGTACGCGGAGAGGCGGAGAAGCGAGCCAAGAGGCCGGGGGAACGCCGGAAGCCACCGAAGGCCCGGGGGTCAGGTTGCCTTCGGTGGCCGTTCCGGGGAGGGCGGGATCACTGGACCCCGCCCGGTCGCGCTCCTGGAGCTCGAAAAGCTCGAGGAGGCCTGCGAGCCTAGGAGCTCTGGGGCGTGGGCCGCTTGGCGGGGAAGCCGTGGCTGCGGGCCACCAGGACCACCACGAGCACCGGCAGCAGGAGCAGCAGCACCGTCCAGGGGAAGGAGTCACTGCCGCTCACGTCGAGCAGGACACCGCCGATGATGCCGCCGGCGGCCATCGCGACGTTCCACAGCGTCACGAGCATGGTCTGGGCCGCGTCGGCCTGGTCACCGCCCGCGTCGGCCACCGCCGTCTGCAGCAGGGTCGGAATGCCGCCCCAGCCCAGACCCCACAGGGCGGCCGCGATGTACACCAGGGCCGTGGTGTCGGCGAGCACCGCGAGCAGCAGCGCGGCCACCGCGACGAGCAGGGTGCTGGCGACGGTGAGCGCGCGCAGCTTGGCGTGGATCTGCGAGCCCACGATCCAGATGCTCGCGAGCGAGGCGCCGCCGAAGACCAGCAGCACCAGGTCGGTGCTGCCGCCCAGGCCGTGGTCGTCGAGGAAGGTGGCGATGTAGGCGTACAGCACGGTGTGCGCGAGGACGAAGACCAGTGTCACGAAGAGCACGGGGGTCACCCCGGGCACCTTCAGTGCGCGCAGCATCTTCGGCCGCCCGCCGGCCTGCTGGCCGGGGTAGTCGGGCACGGTGGCGGAGATCCACACCAGCAGCAGGACGGTGAGACCGGTCATCACGAAGAACGGCACGCGCCAGTCGGTCTGGGTGCCGAGGAAGGTCCCGGCCGGGACGCCGAGCGAGAGCGCGACCGGGATGCCGGCCATCGCGATGGCGATCGCCTTGCCCTGGAGTGCCACGGGGGCCATCCGCCTTGCGTAGCCGGCGAGCAGCGCCCAGGCCAGACCGGCGGCGACACCCGCGACGAACCGCGCGACCATCGTCAGCCCGTAGATCGACGACACCGCCGTGACGGTGTTGGCCACGGCGAAGCCCGCCATGGCCGTCAGGAGCAGCCGCTTGCGCCGCCAGCCGGCGGTGGCCGAGGCGAGCGGGATCGCGGTCAGGGCGGTGCCGATCGCGTAGATCGTGACGGTCTGGCCGGTCGCGGACTCGCTCACCGCGAGGTCCGAGCTCATCGAGGGGAGCAGGCCGGCGGGGAGGGTCTCGGTGAGGCTGGTGATGAAGACGGCGGTGGCGAGGGCGATCAGGGCGAGCAGCGGAAGCTTCTGCGGTTCCTCGGCCCCCGCCGCCGCGGGGGGCGAGGAACGGGTCTCCGCGCCGGGAGCGTCGGTGATGTCGGGTGAGGTGCTCATGGGGCGTGCTCCGGATGATCCAGGGGACGGGGCGGACGGGTGGTGCGAAGAGGAGGTTGCGGGGCGGGCCAGGAGTGGCCCAGCCCGCCGTCGACGGGGAGCCGGGCGCCGGTGGTGAAGGTCGCGTCGGTGGCCAGGAAGAGCGCGGCGCGGGCGACCTCCTCGGCGGAGCCGAGCCGGCCGAGCGGTGGCAGCGCCGGACCGCCCGCGGGCGCCGCCTCGATGCAGCCCGGGGCCACCGCGTTGACCCGGATGCCGCGCGCGACCAGTTCGGCGGCGAGCGCCCGCACGGCGTCGGAGGGCGGTGCCGGGGCGGTGAGCACCACCGCGCCGCCGTCCCGGAGGTACGGCAGCAGCGGGCGGACCCCCGCCACGGCATCGGCGAACAGGAGGTCGGTGTCGTCGAGGCCGGTACCGCCGTCCTCGGCGCGCTCGACGACGGTGGCGGTGGAGCCCAGCTCGGCCCTGGCCCGGGCGCGTTCCTCGGCGGTGCGGGCGGCCAGCAGGACCAGCGCCCCGCCCTCCACCAGGCGTTTGGCGATGGCCAGGCCGATGTCGGTGTCCTGGCCGAGGACGACGGCCCGGCGGCCCGCGTACCTGGTCATGTCGGTCACTCCTTCCCGCCGCTCGGCGACTCGGTGGTTCCGACCCTGCCCGAGGGCCCTTCCGGGCCGCTGCGGATCCGCTGTGGACCCGCTGAGGGTGCGCTGACGGTTGGCTGACGGCCCGTCGAAGATCCCCCCGGGCCGGTCCGGCGCCACCGGCGCGCGGTACGGTGACCGACATGCGGTTTGGGGTACTGGGACCACTCGTGGTGTGGGGCGACGACGGCGAGGAGATCACCGTCCCCGAGGTCAAGGTCCGGGGGCTCCTCGCCGACCTGCTGGCGCACGGCGGCGGTCCGGTCTCCGCCGACCGCCTCATCCAGGACCTGTGGGGCGACGAACCGCCCGGAAAACCCGAGGGCGCGCTCCAGGGCAAGGTCTCCCAGCTGCGCCGGGTGCTCGGCCGGGAGCGGGTGCTGCGCCAGGGCGCGGGCTACCGCCTCCGGCTGGACCGCGGCGCCGGCGAGCTGGACGCCGACCGCTTCGGCGCCCTGGTGGCCGACGCAGGCGGCGTCCGCGACCCGCGCGCCCGGGCGGAACTCCTGACCGAGGCCCTCGACCTGTGGCGGGGGCCGGCGTACGCGGACTTCGCCGACGAGGAGTTCGTCCGGTCGGCGGCGTGCCGCCTCGCCGAGCAGCGGCTCACCGTCCTGGAGGACCAGGCCGAGGCGCGGCTCCTCGCCGGTGACCACGCGCTGCTCGCCGGCGAGCTCGCCGCCCTCGTCTCCGGGCACCCGCTGCGCGAGCGGCTGCGCGCCGTCCAGATGCGCGCCCTCTACCTCGCGGGCCGTCAGAGCGAGGCGCTCGCCAGCTACGAGGACCTCCGCACCCGCCTCGCCGAGGAGCTGGGCGTCGACCCGGCCCCCGCGCTGACCACCCTCCACCGGGCCGTCCTACGCCAGGACCCCGGCCTGGAACCCGGCCCGGGCGGCGTCCTCCACGACGGGCCGGTTGCCACGCGGACCGGTACGGCCCCGGTCGCCCCCGCTCCCGCCCCGCCCGTGGCCCCCGCCCCCGCCCCCGCCCCGCCCGCCGGTGAACACGCCAACCTGCCGGTCCCGCTGACCCGCCTGATCGGACGGGACGCGGCCGTCGCCCAGGTGTCCCGGCTCCTGGACGACACCCGCCTGGTGACCCTGGCCGGCGCCGGCGGCGTCGGCAAGACCCGGCTGGCCGTCGCGGCCGCCGCCGCCGTGGCCGCGCGGGAGCCGGCCGGGAACCGCCCCGACGGGATCTGGCTGGTGGAGTTCGCGGGGGTCCGCGGCGGCACCGCCGCCGACCTGGCCCAGGCCGTCGCCACCACGCTCGGCGTCCGGGACGACGCCCCCGCGTCGCCGGGCACGGGCGGCGGGGCGGGGCCCGCCTCGCCCGTCCACCGGCTCGCCACGGCGCTGCGGGACCGCCGCACCCTGCTGGTCCTGGACAACTGCGAGCACGTCGTCGACGCGGCGGCGGAACTCGCCGAGCTGCTCCTGCGCACCGCACCGGACCTGCGGGTGCTGGCCACCAGCCAGGAGCCGCTGGGCCTGACGGGCGAGGCGGTGTTCCTGGTCGAGCCGCTGCCGACCGACGACGCCGTGCGGCTGTTCAGCGAGCGCGCCGCCGCCCACGACCCCGGCTTCCCCCGCGACCCGGATGGCGGCGACCTCGCCGACCGCGAGGCCGTCGCCGAGATCTGCCGCCGGCTGGACGGCATCCCGCTCGCCCTGGAACTCGCCGCCACCCGCGTACGCACCCTGGGGGTCCGGGAGCTGGCGACCCGGCTGGGCGACCGGTTCCGGCTCCTGAGCTCCCGCCGCCGCGGCGCCCCGGCCCGCCAGCAGACCCTGCGCGCGGTGATCGACTGGAGCTGGGAGCTGCTCAGCGCACCCGAACGGATCGTGCTGCGCCGCCTGGCGGTGCACAGCGACGGCTGCGACCTGGACGCCGCGGAGGCCACCTGCGCGGGCGACGGCGTGACCCGCTACGAGGTCCTCGACCTGGTGACACGGCTGGTCGACCGCTCCCTGGTGGTCGTCGTCGACCAGCCCACCGGGCGGCGCTACCGCCTCCTGGAGTCCGTCGCCGCGTACGCCACCGAACGCCTGGACGAGATGGCGGACCTCGCCGCCGTGCGAGGGCGTCACCTGCGCCACTACCTCGCGCTCGCCGAGCGCGCCGAGCCCCGGCTGCGCGGCGCGGACCAGCGGCCCTGGCTCGCCCGGTTGGACGCCGAGGCGGGCAATCTGCGCGCGGCCCTCGACGAGGCGCTGCGCCGGACCCCGGAAGGGGACGGCGACGAGGCGGTCCGGCTGGCCACCGCCCTGGCCTGGTGGTGGCTGCTGCGCGGCCGGCTCACCGAGGGCCGCCGCAGCCTGGCCGCCGCGCTCGCCGCCGCTCCCCGGCCCAGCTCCGAACTCGCGCTCCTGCACGGCGCGTTCGCACTCCTCACCGGCGACCGCGCGGAGGCGCACGCGCTCGCCTGCACGGTCGCGTCGGCCGGTGCGGTGCCCGACCCGGTGCGCCGCGCCCGGGCCCTGTGGCTCTGCGCGTACGGCCTGTTCAGCGCGGGCGAGGCCGCCGAGGGCGAGGAGCTGAACGCGCGCGCCCTCGCGGTCTTCGCCGAGGAGGGCGATCAGTGGGGCACGGCCGCCGCACTCGGTCTGCGGGCCACCCTCGCCCTGGTCCGCGGCGACCTCGCCGGTCTCGGCCGCGACGGTCTGCGCAGTGCCGCGCTCTTCCGCGAACTGGGCGACGGCTGGGGCGAGTTGCAGACGGTCTCACCGCTCGCCGCGCTCGCCGAGATCAAGGGGGAGTACCCGGAGGCGGCCCGCCGCCAGCGTGAAGGACTGCACATCGCGCGGGAGTTGGGGCTGGAGGCCGAGGTGTCGGCCCGGCTGTCCGGGCTGGGCCGGCTCGCCCTGCTGGCCCACGACTGGGAACGGGGCCGGGAGCTGCACGAACAGGCCCGCCGGATCGCCGCCGAACAGGGCTACAAGTACGGGGAGATCCACTCCGAGATGGGCCTCGCGCTCGGCGCCCGCCGTTCGGGGGACCTGGCCGCCGCCGAGGCCCATCTGGCGCACATCCGCGACGGCTACGCGGAGGTGTCCTCGGAGGCGGGCGACCACCTGCTCCTCGCGGAGCTCGGCTTCGTCGCCGAACTCCGGGGCGACGCCGACCTGGCGGCCGACCGGCACCTGAGCGGTTGGGCGGTCGCCCGCTCCCTCGACGAGCCGCGCGCGCTGGCCCTCTCCCTGGAGGGCCTGGCCGGCGCGGCCGCGGTCGCCGGCCGGGGAGCGGCCGGGCGGCGCGGCGCCGAGGGCGCGGCCCTGCTGCTCGGCGCCGCGGACGCGGCACGCCGGGGTGTGGGGGCCCCGTTGCCGCCCGCCGAGCGCGGCGACACGGACCGGATCGCGGCGGCCGCCGAGGAGGTCCTGGGGGCGGCCGCCTTCGCGGCGGCGTTCGCCCAGGGCGGCCGGCTCACCGCGGAGGAGGCGGTGCGCCGCGGCTGCGAGGCCCTCGGCCGACAGCCGGCGGGCGACCGGGCCGCGGCGCACCCCTGAGCAGGCACCCCTGAGCAAGCACCCCTGAGCAGGCCCGCCGCGGCGCACCGCTGAACGCACCGGGCCGAGGTCAGACCCGCGCGTACCGGTTCGCCGGCCGCTCCAACCCCAGGTGACCGCGCAGCGTCGTCGCCGTGTAGGCCGTGCGGAAGGCACCCCGGCGCTGCAACTCCGGTACCAGGGCCCGGGTGATCGCGTCGAGGTCGTGCGGCAGCGCCGCCGGGCGGAGCCGGAACCCGTCCAGTCCGGCCGAGCGCCAGTCGAGCAGCAGATCGGCCAGAGCGGCCGCGGTGCCGGTGAAGACCACGGCGTCCGAGGCGAGTTCGGCGCCCGCCAGCTCGTCCAGCCGGGCCTTGCGGTCGGCGGCGGCCGCCGGACTGTCGTCCAGCAGCACGATCAGGTCCGCGAACCGCCGCAGCGGCCTGGCCCGCAGGTCACGGCCGGTGGCGGCGACGGCCTCGTCGACCTGCGCGAGGATCCGTTCGACGCCGGGGCGGTCGTGCGGGGTGACGAAGACGACGTCCGAGGCGCGGGCCGCGAACTCGTACGGCGTCGAGGCGTGGGCCAGGCTCGCGACCAGCGGCTGGCCCTGCGGCGGGCGCGGGGTGATCGCCGGCCCCCGGACGCTGAAGTGCTCGCCCTCGAAGTCGATGTGGTGCAGCTTGTCGCGGTCGATGAAGCGGCCGGTCGGCACGGACCGGATCTCCGCGTCGTCCTCCCAGCTGTCCCACAGCCGTCGGGCCACCTCGACCACGTCGGCCGCCTCCGCGAAGAGCGGGCGGAGCCGCTTGGCGATCAGCTCGGGGTCGCGGATGTCGTCGTCGGTGAGCTGCGGGGTGGTGCGGCGGCCGAAGTGGGCGGCGTCCGAGGCGCGGGAGGCGATCTGCGGCCGCCAGCCCGCCCGGCCGCGGGCGGCGTGGTCCAGGGTCGCGATGGCGGTCGCGAGGTGGAACGGTTCGGTGTGGGTGACGTTCGTGGTCGGTACCAGGCCGATGCGGTCGGTCAGCGGCGCGAGCAGGGCGGCCAGCAGAACGGCGTCGACGCTGCCCCGGACCCGGTCGGTGCGGTCGTCGGGGCGGTGGAAGGGCTCGGACTGCAGACCGAGGCCGTCCTCCAGGGTGACGAAGTCGAGCAGCCCCCGCTCGGCCTCGGCCACGAGGCCCGCCCAGTAGCCGGGGGTGAACAGTTCCGACGGCCGGGCGTCCGGCGCCCGCCAGGCGGCCGGGTGCCAGCCCGCGCCGTCGAGCGCGACGGCCAGGTGCAGCGGGGAGTCGGACGGGGTGGCGGTCACGAGGTCTCCTTCGGGGAGCCGAGGCCGAGATGGTCGCGGAGCGTCGTTCCGGTGTACTCCTCGCGGAACACGCCCTTCTCCTGGAGGAGCGGAACCACCCGGTCCACGAAGTCGCCCAGGCCGTCGGGCGTCAGGTGCGGTACGAGGACGAAGCCGTCGGCCGCCTCGCTCTGCACGAAGCGGTCGATCGTGTCGGCGACGGTCTGCGGGCTGCCGACGAAGTTCTGGCCGCCGTGGACCTCGATCATCAGTTGACGGATGCTCAGCCCGCGCTCCTCGGCGATCTTGCGCCACCGCCGCGCCGTCTCCTCACGGCCCTTGCGGAACACCGAGTGCCCCTTCAGCAGGAGGGCGTCCGGCGCCGGCTCGATGTCGGGCAGCGGTCCGTCCGGGTCGTACGCCGAGAGGTCGCGGCCCCAGACGCCCTCCAGGTGGGCGATCGCGGTCTGCGGGCTCACCTGCGCGCGGGTGATCTCGTCCGCGTACGCGGTGGCCTCCTCGTCGGTGTCGGCCACCACGGCGGTCGCGGTGGGCAGGATCTTCAGGTCGTCCGGGCGCCGGCCGTACGCGGCGAGCCGCGACTTCACGTCCCGGTAGAACGCCCGGGCCTCGTCGGGCCGGTTGTACTTGCTGAAGATGACTTCGGCGTCGGAGGCGGCGAACTCCCGGCCCACGTCCGACTCCCCGGCCTGGATGATCACCGGATGGCCCTGCGGGCCGCGCGGGGTGGTGAACCGGCCCGCGATGTCGAAGTGCGTGCCGCGGTGGGCGAAGGTGCCGGCGCCGGGGCGCACGAACCGGCCGTCCGCCGCGTCGGCGGGTACGTCGCCGTCCGCCCAGCTGTCCCACAACTCGCGGGTGGTCTGCAGGAATTCGGCCGCCCTGGTGTAGCGGTCGGCCTCGGCGAGGAAGCCGCCGCGGCGGAAGTTCTCGCCGGTGAAGGCGTCGTAGCTGGTGACCACGTTCCAGGCCGCCCGGCCGCCGCTGAGCAGGTCCAGGGTCGCCAGCTTGCGGGCCACCTCGTAGGGCTCGTTGAAGGTGGTGTTGACGGTCGCGGCGAGCCCGAGCCGGTCGGTGACGGCGGCGAGCGCGGCGAGCACCGTCAGGTTGTCCGGGCGGCCCACCACGTCCAAGTCGTAGACCTGGCCCTTGTGTTCGCGCAGTCGCAGCCCTTCGGCCAGGAAGAAGAAGTCGAACTTGCCGCGTTCCGCGGTCCGTGCGAGCCGGATGAAGGAGTCGATCGCGATCTGGCTCTCGGAACGGGGGTCCGACCAGACGGTCACGTTGTGGATGGCCGGCAGTTGCACGGCGAGGTGCACCTGCTTCCTTCCGGCGTGTTCTGCGGCGGCAGGCACGGGGCTTGCTCCTTCGGGGAAGGGCCGGCCCCAGGGAGGCCGGCCGCGTGGCCACGCGTGTGCGGTCCGGTCCACGGGGCGGCTGTGATCACCAGGGTTCACCGAACGGATGTGGCGGACAAGGGGATTCGGGTCAGGGCTCTGTGGGGGAGTGTCAAGGAATGTCAACAACGGGAACGGCGTGCAAAGCGCTTGTGAGTGGTCTGTCGCTTAGAGGTCCTAACAAAGGCGTTGGACGTGGCGGTGAGTGATCAGGCAGGCGGCGAGGCCGAGGAAGGCCTCGTGCATGTCGTCGCGCCGTTCC
>NZ_JBEPAA010000067.1:0-44089 GCF_040298365.1 Kitasatospora sp. NPDC001603 | reverse complement strand
CCGGCGGGGGGGGCCCCCCCGCGCGGGGGGGGTTCCCGGGGGTGGGGGGGGGGGGGGCGGGGGGGGGGGGGCGGGGCCCCCGGGGGGGGGGGGGGGCCCGGGGGGGGCCCCCACCCCCCACTCCAGGCTCACTGGGATTGGCCCCGACGCGGTCGCACCGCAGCTGTAGGCGGACTTGGCCTTGCCGCGTCTAAGCGTCGAATGCGCCAGTTCGGGCGGCGAAGGCGCGTAGTCCGGGGAGGCGGGCCGAGGAGTGCACGAGGCCGGACGTGATCGCGCGAACCGACGGCCGGCGCAGCTCTTCGGGCGCCACGCGTTCCATGGCCTGCAACGCCGCGTAGGTCCGACCGTCGTCCCCCAAAGCGGTCCAGAGCCGGGCGGCGTCGGTGTAGAACCGAGCCCGCCGTTCCTGCGTCGGAAGGCGAGCAGGGTCGAGGGCACGGGCGTGGGAAACCCCGGAGTCCGGGTCGTTGAGCGTTGTGGCGATGCCGATCCGGTAGAGCGTCACTTGCTCTGGGGTGGCCTCTACAGTGAACAACTCTCCTGTACGCCCTGAGGGAATCCGCTGGGCCAGCAGTTCCGCCTCGTCGATCAGCTCGTTGGCGGTACGGCCGTCTCCTCCGGTCGCAGCGGTATAGGCAGCGGTCAGGAGCAGTGTGGTGCGGACGGCGCGTAGGTCGTCCTCGCGCCCGGCCTGTGCGTGCAGGTTGTTCGCGGTCGAGGTGAGGAGTTGGACGGCAGAGGTGATGCGTCCGGAGCGGCGCATGGTGATGGCGAGCACCCGGGCTGCCTCTCCGACCACGACGGGTGAGCCGGAGGCGCGGGCTGCGGTCAGAGCGCGGTCAGCCGTGGCCCAGGCGTAGTCGGCGCTCTCCTTGACCGCCAGCTCGGTCGCAAGCACGTAGGAGTGGGCGATGGCCGCGCACGCTCGCTCACGTGCCAGGCCGGTACCAGTGTTCCGCGCTGCCTCCGCTCCGCTGATCAATGCGGGCAAGGTGTGGCGCAGACGGGAGTAGCGGGCTGCGCGGAAGTCGGCGCGGGCGGTGGCGAGCGCGCCTGCGAGGCCGGGCAGCGGAGTGGGCGGGCCCGGGGCGAACAGCGCCTCTTCCAGTGGGTCTCCGCCGATGCCGGACTTCTTGGCAGCCGTCACCGCGTCGGCCTGCTCGGTGCCGATGACCACTGCGCCCACGCCTGCGGCTCCCGCCGCGAGGAATCGCCTTCGCCGCACCTCGTCCTCCGACTTTTGGTGACCTGTCGTCACCCTAGTAGCAACCGTGCTGCCGGGGGGCGCAGTCCGCGTGTGTCGGGCCGGGTGGTCGCGGCGGAGTCCGAGGTGGGTTGGCGGGATGTCCAGGAACTCCGCGATGCGGAGCAGGGCGCCGTCGGCCACTGCCATCTGTCCTCGCAGGATCCGGGACATGGCCGAGGCGGAGTAGCCGGCGTGCGCGCCCACTTCCGCAAGGGTCACCCGCTTCACCGCCCGGGCGGCCCGCAGGATGGCCGGTACGTCGACGACCGTCTCTGTGCGAGACACGATCCCTCCCCGGAGCCGACAGGAACTCAACGGTAGTGACGGTCAGGGGGCGCTCATAAGGGCGTGCACCGCGGGCAAGGCCCCCTGTCCTTCCCGACGGTTGTCCTGATTCGTTGATCGTGTTCAGCGCCCGGTCGAGGCCTCTGCCGTCAGCAGCAGAGTCCCCAGGGCGCCGCTCTCCCGGGCCGGAATCACCTGTGCGCCGATGTGGGTGAAGCCGTGGCGCTTGAGCAGATCGGTCCACTGTTCGGTGGTGTACTGCCAGCGCAGGACCGTCAGTTCGGTCTCGTGGCCCTCCAGCCACTTCCCTCCCATGGCCTGGGCGCCGTATGTTCCGGCAGCCGGTTCCCGGTGGGAGAACGCGAAGGTACCGCCCGGGGCCAGCCGCTTGGCGACCCGGGGAAACAATTCGTCGGGGTCGGTGAACCAGACCGCGCCCCAGGTCGAGTAGATCGCGTCGAACGACCTCACCTCCTCGTCCAGGAACGCGCAGGCCTCGGCGTGGACGAACTCCAGCGCCGACAGATCGGTCCAGAACGCCCGGGCGCGCTCGACCTGGACGAGTGAGAAGTCCACGGCGACAACCTCCACCCCTTCCCTCGCGAGGAACGCCGCGTTCTCACCCTCGGCGGGTCCGAGGTCGAGTGCTGTCCCCGGATTTCCCAGGATCTCCGCACCCGGTCCGTGACCGGGGACACCGGTCCAGTCGAATTGGTTCGCTTCGGGACGGGCCTGAGGGCCGTCCCCGCGGTGGGGCCGGTACCTGTCCCAGTACTCCGGGGCGGTTCGGGGCGCGCTGGACATGGGTGCTCTCCGGGGCGACGAGGTGGGCGGTGCCGTGTCGAATCCGGCGACAACCTACCGGCGCGTGCTCCCGGGAAAGAGGGGAAAGGAGGCAATTCAGTCGGATGGGGCCCGGAGGCGCGAATCGCCTCCGGGCGCCGGGGTCGGCCCTACAGGTCAGTGGCAGTTGGAGCCGGGGCTGCACGGGCCGCACTTGGCGTAGTCCGCCTCCCACAGCTTCCAGTCCACCTCGAACCCGTTGTCCGCGATGATCTGGGCCGTCCGTTCCACGGAGCCGTCGTACTTGAACGCGATCTCCGGGATGTGTTCCAGGAACCGGCCGCCGAAGTGCTCGGCACAGAACTCGCGGTAGTTCCTGGTGTCGAGGATGAAGACGTGGACGGCGATGTCCACGATCCGGCCGCAGCACATCTCCAGGCCCTGGCCCCACTTCTCCATGGCCGTGATGAGGTAGCAGACGGCCGCGCCGAACAGCCGGGTGGCCATCACCTCGTCGAAGGGGTGGTCGCGCATCAGCAGGGCGATCTCGCGCTCCCACACCTCGGGCTTCACGAAGTCCCGGGGCGCGCGCGGTTTGTGGGCGATCAGGTCGATCGGCTCGATGGCGGTGGCGGTCATGTGGTGCTCCTCTCGATGAGGTCGAGTGGTGCGAGGCGGCGGCGTGCTCCTCCCGGCGGGCGGACGGGAGTCCGGTCGGGAAGGGGCGATGACTGAATGCTCCGCCGCGACGGGCTCCGCCGTCGGGCGCGATACGGGTCGATCGCCGCGTTCATCGCCCGCACCCATGACGCTAGCCATCTCGGCGGAGTGCCTCAATGAGCATCCACTGCTGCGCATCGCGTGTGCGAGGACCGCACACCGTGTGCGTGCTCAAGCGCGGAGGTGCGGCGGCAGGCCGTTCGGCTTGCCCGACCGCTCCGATGGGGCGTGCCAGGGCCGGGCCCGTGCCCCCCGGGCTGCCGGATGGCTGGGGATGGCTGGGAAGGGGCTGGGAGTTCGGCCAACGGTTGGGCGGGGGTGGGCAAGGTGAGGGCAGGGGGCGGGTGGAGCGTGGCGGAATGCCCGGATTCGGCCGGTCAGGGTTCTCCCAGGTCGCGCCCAGGGTGCCGCAAGAGCGCCCGGCGAAGCTGTGCGGCATGAAGGTGCTTCCGCGACGGCGTGGTGCCGTCCTCCTGAACTCCGCACTGGGCGTGGCCCTGGTGGGCGCCGTGGCCCTGGCGTACACCACGTTGGACAGCGGGACGGAGAAGGCGGCCGGCAAGGCCCAGGTCCGTACCGCGACCGTGGTCAAGGGCACGGTCCTGGCCACCGTGTCCGGAACCGGCACGCTCGCCTCGCCGACCGACGCCGCCCAGGACTTCACCACGGGCGGGAAGCTGACCGCCGTCAAGGTCGCGGTGGGCGACACCGTGACCAAGGGACAGGTGCTGGCCACCGTCGACACCACGGCGGCCCAGCAGCAGGTGGACGCCGCCCAGTCGGCGCTGACCACGGCCAACGCCAACCTGACCAAGGCGCGGGCCGGTGTCACCACCACGACCACCCAGCAGATCCCGGGCAGCTCGAACAAGTCCTCCAGCGGCTCCAGGGGCTCGTCCAACGACTCCACCGGTGGCGGCACCGGTGGCGGGGAACGGGGAGCGGGCGCGAGCAGCGCGCCCGCTCCCCAGACCACCCCCGTCCCGCAGACCACCACGATCACCACCACCAAGGTGGACGAGGCGGCCGTGGCCCAGGCCCAGCAGCAGGTCGCCACCGCGCAGACCAACCTGGCCAACGCCCAGGCCGCGCTGGCCGGTACGACGCTCACCGCCTCGGTGGACGGCACGGTCGCGTCCGTCTCCAACAAGGTCGGCGACACGCTGGGCGGCGGCACCGGGAGCAGCGGCACCGGGAGCGCCGCCAAGTCCACCGGGACCACCACCGGCTCCGGCGCCCCGAGCGGCTTCATCGTGCTGACCAACCCGACCGGGATGCAGGTCACCGCCAACTTCTCCGAGCTGGACTCGCTGAAGCTCAAGAAGGGCGAGTCGGCCACCGTCGCGCTGAACGCGCAGTCCGACACCAAGCTCAACGCCACCGTGCTGTCCGTCAGTTCGCTGCCGGTGAGCAGTGGCGGCAGCGGCGGCGCGGCCGCCGTCCAGTACGCGGCGACGCTGCAGATCACCGGCGACACCAGCAAGCTGCGCACCGGCCTCAGCGCGACCGTCTCGGTGGTCACCGGCGAGGCAGACAACGCGCTCTCGCTGCCCACCGCCGCCCTGGCGGGCACCGGCACCAGCCGGACGGCGACCCTGGTGCAGCCGGACGGCTCCAGCGAGCGGGTCACCGTCGAGGTGGGCGTCGAGGGCGACACCACCGTGCAGGTGGTCTCCGGGCTGAAGGAGGGCGACAAGGTCGAACTCGCCACCACCAGCGGGACCAACGGCTTCCCGAACGGATCCTTCCCGGGCCTGACCGGTGGCCAGGGCAACCGCGGCGGCACGGGAGCCGGCGGCACGGCCGGCGTGGCAGGCGTCGGCGCGGCCGTCGGCGGCGGCACCGGCCGGGGCGGGAACCGCTGATGGGGCGCAGGACCGCTCCCGCGCCCCAGGGCACCGCGGCGGCGCCCCCGGTCATCCAGATCCGCCGGCTCACCAAGTCCTACGGCCACGGCGACGCCACCGTGCACGCGCTGCGCGGCCCGTCCGACCCGGCCACCGGCGAGCCGCTGGGCGTCGACCTGGACGTCGAGCAGGGCGACTTCGTCGCGGTGATGGGCAGTTCGGGCTCCGGCAAGTCCACCCTGATGAACATCCTCGGCTGCCTGGACGTGCCGACCGCCGGCCGCTACCTGCTGGACGGCATCGACGTCGGCCACCTGGACGAGCAGCAGCTCTCGCTGGTCCGCAACCGCAAGATCGGTTTCGTCTTCCAGTCCTTCAACCTCGTCCCCCGCACCACCGCGCTCGCCCAGGTCGAGCTGCCGCTCGCCTACGCGGGCGTGCGCAGCGCCGAGCGCCGGCGCCGGGCGCTGGCCGCGCTCTCCCTGGTCGGCCTCGCCGAGCGCTCCGGGCACCGGCCGGGCGAGCTCTCCGGCGGCCAGCAGCAGCGCGTCGCGGTGGCCCGGGCGCTGGTCACCGCGCCCGCGATGCTGCTCGCCGACGAGCCCACCGGCAACCTGGACAGCCGCTCCACCGACGAGGTGCTGGCCCTGATCGACGGCCTCAACGCGACCGGCCGCACGGTGGTGCTGATCACCCACGAGGACGAGGTCGCCCTGCACGCGAAGCGGGTGATCCGGCTGGTCGACGGCGCGGTCGTCAGCGACGTCCGGCAGGCTCCGGTGGAGGGTCCGCCGCCCGCCCTGCTCGCGGCCGCCGACCTCCAGGGGGTGCTCGCATGATCCTCTGGCAGATGCTCCGGTTCGCCGTCGGCGGCCTGGCCGCCAACAAGGTGCGGTCCGCCCTGACCATGCTGGGCGTGCTGATCGGCGTGGCCTCGGTGATCCTGCTGCTCGCGGTCGGCAACGGCTCCTCGGTGGCGGTCAAGGAGTCGATCACCTCGCTCGGCACCAACTCGCTGACGGTCACCGCCGGGTCCTCCTTCGGCGGCTCGCGCACCGCCTCCACCGCCAAGAAGCTCACGGTCGCCGACGCCAGGGCACTGGCGAGCGACCCGGAGGCGACCTCGATCAAGTCCGTCGCGCCGGTGGTCACCGCCAGCGGCACCGCGCTGTACGGGGACATCTCCTACAGCCCCGGCTCGATCGTCGGCACCTACCCCGCGTACTTCGAGACCGCCAACCTGAAGATCGGCCGGGGCGAGTACTTCACGGCCGACGACGTGCTCGGCTCCCGCAAGGTCGCGGTGCTCGGCGCCACCACCGCCAAGCAGCTGTTCGCCACCACCGACCCGGTCGGCAGGGCGATCACCGTCGGCGGCACCCCGCTCACCGTGGTGGGCGTGCTCCAGGCCAAGGGCGGCACCGGCTTCACCGATCCGGACGACGTGGTGATCGCGCCGCTGCCGACCGTGCAGAACGCCTTCACCGGCTTCGGCCCGGTCAGCCAGATCCTGGTGCAGGCCACCTCCGCCGAGACCACCACGGCCGCCCAGGCCGAGGTCACCCGGGTGCTGCTCGGCACCCACGCGATCGCCGACCCGAGCAAGGCGGACTTCCGGATCGGCAACCAGGCCTCGCTGCTCACGGCCCGGGAGTCGACCACCAAGACCTTCACCGTGCTGCTCGGCGCGGTGGCCGCGATCTCGCTGCTGGTCGGCGGGATCGGCATCACCAACATCATGCTGGTCACCGTCACCGAGCGGACCAGGGAGATCGGCATCCGCAAGGCGCTCGGCGCCCCGCGCGTGGCGATCCTCGGGCAGTTCCTCGTCGAGTCCACCCTGCTGTCGGTGATCGGGGCCGGACTCGGGGTGCTGGCCGGGCTCGCCGGATCGCACTTCTCCGTCGTCGGCATCAAGCCGGTGGTGATTCCCGAGTCGGTGCTCGGCGCGTTCGGCATCGCCGTCGCCATCGGCCTGTTCTTCGGCAGCTACCCCGCCAACCGGGCCGCCTCGCTGCGCCCGATCGACGCCCTCCGCCACGAGTGACCAAGGACCCGCAGACCATGAGCAACGAGATCGAGCCGCGCACCCCCGCCGAGCAGGTGGTCCTGCTCTCCACCGCGCCGGACGCCCGGGACGTCACCGCCGAGCTGGCCGCGCCACCGCGCCGCCGGCTGCCGTGGCCGACCCTCGTCCTGGCCGGCGCCGTGCTCGCCACGGCGGCCTTCGCGGGCGGCGTCTGGTACCAGCAGGGCCACGGCTCCACCGGCTCCGGCAAGTCGGCGGCGGCGGGGCAGCAGCCCCGGGCGGCGGCCTCCGCCTTCGGGGGCGGGCAGAACGGCACCCGCCGGGGCGGCCAGGGCACCGGTCAGGGCGCGGGTCAGGGCGGTGGCCAGGGCGCGCAGGGCGGCTTCACCCGGGGCACCGTCAAGGCCGTCGACGGCACCACCGTCTACCTGACCGACGCCAACGGCAACACCGTCAAGGTGACCACCGGCGACGCCACCAAGGTCCAGCTCAACAAGGAGGGCAAGGTCACCGACCTGCAGCCCGGTCAGAGCGTCACCGTGGTCGGCACCCCGGGCGCCGACGGCGGGTACGCCGCCACCCAGCTCGTCGAGGGCGCCGCCGGCTTCGGCGCGGGCGGCGCGGGCGGCTTCGGCGGCGGCGCCGGTGGCCGGGGGACCCAGAACCAGACCCAGAAGCCTCCCTCCTAGCCCGTCCACGGGTGGGAGGGGGCCTGGCGGCTGACCCCGCAGCCCCCAGGCGCCCGCGCGGCCCGGCCGAACCTCCTCCGGCGGCCGGGCCGCGCGCTGTCCGTGCCCGGGTGGCGTGCCGGGCCAGGGGCCGCGCGGTGTCCGTGCCCGCGCGGTGAGTCCGTACCCTGGGTCACGCGCGGCCTTCACCGGCCGGGAACCGCCCGGCCTCCAGCCGGGAGCCGACCGCCCCGGTCCGGAACCGCCCGGCCTCCGGCCCGGGAACGGCTCCGCGCCGCCCCGGCCGCGCGGCGCCTCCGCCCTGTCCACCGGCTCGTACGCACACCATCCAGCCCGACCGTGCGGGCTCGTTCGCCCAAATCCGCCCGCTAAGGTGTTAATCCAACATTCATCGACGGCGCATAGCCTCCCCGGGCTAGCCTCAAGCTGAACGCCATCGTCCGACCGGGAGGCGGAACCCCCGTGCAAGGCACTGTGTCCACACCTGGCAGCTCCGCCGTGGCCGGCGGCCCGGGCGAGGCGTTCCTCCTCGTCGTCGACGACGAGCCCAACATCCGGGAGCTGCTCTCCGCCTCCCTGCGCTTCTCCGGCTTCCGGGTGGCCTCCGCCGCCAGCGGTACCGAGGCGCTCGAACTGATCGCCGTCGAACGCCCCGACCTCGTCGTCCTCGACGTGATGCTGCCCGACCTGGACGGCTTCACCGTGGTCGAGCGGCTGCGCGAGCAGACCACCCGGGGCCAGATAGCCGGGCCCGCCCACGGCCACCCCGGCGACCACCTGCCGGTGCTCTTCCTGACCGCCAAGGACGGCGTCGGCGACAAGGTCCAGGGCCTGGCCGCCGGCGCGGACGACTACGTCACCAAGCCGTTCAGCCTGGAGGAGCTGATCGCCCGGATCCGGGCCATCCTGCGCCGGGCCGGCGGCCCCGCCGAGGACGGCCGACTGGTCGTCGCCGACCTCACGCTGGACCCGATCGCCCACGAGGTGACCCGCGGCGGCACCCCGGTCGCGCTCTCGCCGACCGAGTTCAAGCTGCTGCACTACCTGATGGCCAACGTCGGCCGGGTGGTCTCCAAGGCGCAGATCCTCGACCACGTCTGGGCCTACGACTTCGGCGGGGACCTCTCCATCGTCGAGTCCTACATCTCCTACCTGCGCCGCAAGCTCGACTCCGGCCCCGCGCACGGTCCCAAGCTGATCCACACCGTCCGCGGCATCGGCTACGCGCTGCGCCGGCCGCCGCAGAGCTGACCGCCCCCCGTGTTCCCCCGCTTCTCGCTGCGTGTCCGGCTGCTCGTCCTCGTCCTCGCCCTGGTCACCACCGGGCTCGCGGTCAGTGACGCCGTCGTGCTCGGCACCGTCCGGATGCAGCTGGTGGAGCGGCTCGACGACCAGTTGCAGCGCTTCGCCGAACCGCTCTCGCACCGCGCCCCCGGCCGGACGACCTGGCCGGAGAGCCGGCAGCCCTCGGTCGGCGGGAGGCGGCCCGCGGCGGCGCTGCCCAGCCAGTACCTGGTCCAGTACCTCTCGGCGGACGGCAAGGTCCAGCAGGTGGTCCGCCAGCCGGTCTCCGAGAACGACCCGGCGCCGCAGCTGGCCGGTCTCGACCCGGCGGCCGCCGCCCCGGACACCCCCTTCGACCTGCCCGACCAGCGCGGCCAGCGCAGCTGGCGCACGCTCGTCCTGCCGCTCCAGCGGCCGCCCGCCCTCGGCCCCGCTCCCCCCAGCGCCTTCGCCGTGCCGACCCCCACCCCCGCGTACCTGATGGTCGCGGTCTCCCGGGAGGACATCGACGCCACCGTCGCCCGGCTGCGCACCTCCTTCCTGGCGATCGGCGGCGCGGTGCTGGTGCTGATCGCGGCCCTCGGCTTCTTCGCCGTCCGGGCCGGGATGCGGCCGCTGCGCCGGATCGAGGAGGGCGCCGAGCGGATCGCCTCCGGCGAGCTGTCGCACCGGATGCCCGAGCTCGCCACCCGCACCGAGGTCGGCCGGCTGTCCGCCGCCCTCAACGCGATGCTCACCCAGATCGAGGCCGCGTTCGCCGCCCGGGCCGAGTCCGAGGCACGGATGCGGCGGTTCGTCGCCGACGCCTCGCACGAGCTGCGGACCCCGCTGGCCGGCATCCGCGGCTTCGCCGAGCTGTACCGGATGGGGGCGCTGCCCACCGAGGCGGACGTCCAGCGGACGATGTTCCGGATCGAGAGCGAGGCCGTCCGGATGGGCGCCCTGGTCGAGGACCTGCTGGTGCTCGCCCGGCTCGACGAGGAACGCCCGCTCGACCTCGCGCCGATGGACCTGCGCACCCTCGCCGCGGACGCCCTGCACGACCTCACCGCCCTCGACCCGTCCCGCCCGGTCGCCCTCACCGGTCCGTCCGGCACCGGCGCGCCCGGCCCCGCACCGGTGCTCGGCGACGAGGCGAGGCTGCGTCAGGTGGTCACCAACCTGGTCGGCAACGCCGTCAAGCACACCCCGCCCGGCACGCCGGTGCGGATCGGCGTCGGCACCGCCGAGGGCCTCTGCCTGCTGGAGGTCGCCGACTCCGGTCCCGGCCTCACCGAGGAGCAGGCCGTCCGGGTGTTCCACCGCTTCTACCGGGTGGACGCCTCGCGCAGCCGCCACGACGGCGGCGGCGCCGGCCTCGGCCTCGCCATCGCCACCGCGCTCACCCACGCCCACGGCGGCACCCTCACCCTCCACACCGCCCCCGGCACCGGCGCCACCTTCCGCGTGGAGATCCCCCACCAGCGCTGAAACCGCCCGTTCGGGTGAACCGGCCTGGTTCTCTCCGCCCGGTCTCCGGTCGTGTGCGACCGTACGGCTGCGGCTTGATGCGGATCGCGCGAGCCGACCACACTGGACGGGAAGAGGTGTCCCAATGACCGCGCTCGTAGCCGAGGAGACCGTCGTGGACCTGGACCAGGCGCTGTGGCAGGTGTGGAAGGAGATGGACGTCCCTGAGGGCATCAGGGCGGAGATCATCGAGGGAGCCATCGAGATGTCGCCCACCGGCGGGCACCGCCATTTCAGCGTCAACCGGCGGGTGAGTCGGGCCCTGGACAGGTATCTGGGAGGCGGCGGCTATGGCCCCGCCCAGGACGGCAACGTGATCGCCGGGCTCAAGGTGCTGATCCCGGACGTTTTCGTGGCGCCCGACGACGTGGACGAGATCGAGCACCCCGAGGGCCTCGGGGTGCTCGCCTCCGGAGTAGTCCTGGTGGTCGAGACCGTCTCCCCCGGCAGTGCGGCCCGCCGCCGTGATCTCGTCCTCAAGCCCCGCGCCTACGCGACCGCCGGCATTCCGGTGTACGTGATCATCGACGACTTCGACGACGGCGGCGCCGTCACCGTCCTGACCGGCCCCGACATCGAGCGCGGTGCCTACGCCCGTTCGGTCCGGACGCCGTACGGGGAGGAGGCGGTCGTGCCGGAGGGGCCCGCGAAGGGGTTCGTGATCGGGCCGGAGATCACCGGTGGGCGGCGGGAGTGACGCCGTCCTCCAGCAGTTCCCGGGCGAGCAGGCCGGCCTGGAAGCGGGAGGTGGCGCCGAGGGTCGTCATCAGGTCGGCGACCCGCCGGCGGTAGGTGCGCAGCGAGAGGCCGAGCAGGCGGGCGCCGGTCTCGTCGGTGTGGCCGGTCGCGAGGGCGCTCAGGATCTGCCGGGCCTGCTCGGTGAGGTGCGGCGGCCGGGCGCAGTCGGCGAGGTCGGTGGCGGTCTCCCAGGCGGCGCGGAACAGCGAGCGCACGCCGTCGACGACCTCCGGCGACCGCACCACGGTGTACGTCCGCACGCCCCGCACCGGGGCGCCGGCCAGGATCGCGGTGCGCCGGTCGATGATGATCGCCTCGCGCGCGAGCGGTCCGTCGCTGATCCGGACCTCGATGCCGGTGCCGGCGATCCTCTCCAGCCGCCGGTGCGACTCCGGATCGGCCAGGGCGCGCCGGGTGTACAGCTTGCGCATGGCGAGCCCGGGGACGAGGTGCGGCCGCTTGCCCTCCGCGAAGGCGGCGTTGACGCCCGACGACCAGGTCAGCAGGTCGGTGGCGGCGACCAGGAACTCCTCACGCGAGGCGACGAAGAGGTGGCCGGCCCGCTGGACGAGCTCCCGCTCGCCGTGCAGGGTGATGATCGGGTCGGTGCTCATGGCAGCAACATGCCAGATCGGTCGGGCGACGGGCGAGCCGGGCGGAGGCTTACCGACATGACGACCACCTCCCACGCCTCGGCCGCCGGCTCCCTCCTGCTCGGCGGCGACCTGCCGATCGCCCGGATGGGCTTCGGCGCGATGAAGCTGCCCGCCCGCGACTGGGACGGCCCGGCCTGCGACCCCGTGCGGAGCCTCGCCGTGCTGCGCCGGGCGGTCGAGCTCGGTGTCGACCACATCGACACCGCCTGGTTCTACTTCCACGAGGACGTCTCGGCGAACGGCCTGATCCGCGAGGCCCTGCACCCGTACCGCGACGGCCTGGTGATCGCCACCAAGGTGGGCCCCGGCCGCAACCCCGACGGCAGCTGGCTGGAGCCGGCCGGTCCGGCGGAGCTGCGCGCGGCCGTCCACCGCAACCTGCGTGAGCTGGGGGTGGACCGGCTCGACCTGGTCTACCTGCGGCGGATGCCCAGCCTGCGGTCGATCGCGACGTCCTTCGCGGCGCTGGCGGAGCTGCGGGAGGAGGGGCTGGTCCGGCACCTCGGGGTCAGCAACGTGGACGCTGCCCAGCTCGCCGAGGCCGAGGCGATCGCACCGGTGACCGCCGTGCAGAACCGGTTCAGCGTGCTGGAGCACTCGGCGGAGGACGCGGCGCTGCTGGCGGACTGCACCGCGCGGGGCATCGCCTTCGTGCCGTTCTTCCCGCTCGGCGGCTCCGGGGTGCCCGAGGACCCGGCGCTCCAGCGGGTGGCCGAGCGGCACGGCGCCACCCGGGCGCAGGTGATGGTGGCCTGGCTGCTGGCGGTCTCCCCCTCGATCCTGGCCATCCCGGGCACCTCCTCGCCGGTCCATCTGGAGGAGAACATCGCGGCCGCCTCGCTGCGGCTGGGCGCCGAGGACCTGGCGGAGCTGGCGGCACTGGCGGCGCCGGTCCGGCCGTGATCCCCGCGTGAGCGCAGCGGTATGACGGTCCGGCGGGTCCGACCGGTCCGACCGGTCCGGCGGGGGCTGGTCGGCGGGTGCCGCCGCGGCCTAGGATCCCGGTACGGCATCGCGTGTCGGTCACCGTCCGGGTGAGGCATGGAGGTAGCCCGTGAGTGCCTTACGGAGGCATTCGAAGCATGACAATCCAGCTCGATCACACCATCGTTCACGCCCGGGACAACCGGGAATCCGCCGCCTTCCTGGCGGCCGTCCTCGGCCTTGAGGTCGGGACGGCCTGGGGGCCGTTCGTCCCGGTCGCAACGGGCAACGGGGTGACCCTCGACTTCGCGTCCGTCCCGGCGGAGGCGATCGCCCCGCAGCACTACGCCTTCCTCGTCTCCGACGAGGAGTTCGACGCCGCCTTCGCCCGGATCGAGGCGGGCGGCATCGCCTACTACGCCGACCCGCAGTTGAAGCTGCCCGGCGAGATCAACCGCCACCACGGCGGCCGGGGGCTGTACTTCTTCGACCCGGCCGGCCACGGCATGGAGATCATCACCCGCCCCTACGGCAACCGCTAGACGCCGGGCCCGTGCCCGGCCGGGTCACCACCCGGCCGGGCACGGTCGCGCGTGCCGCGGCGATGGGCCGAATGTCAAGCGCCGGATCGTCCAAGATCGTTCCGTGAGTCGCCCGGGCGCTCGTTGTGGCAGGCCAGGGCCGGTCCGCAGACTGTGCGCACGGCATCGCCGGTCAATCCCACCCCGCCTGCAAACCACTCGTAAGCATGATGGATACTGGCCCTTGTGAACGTGTTCACGTTCACAAGCGGACTAGCTTGCACGGGTACGCAGCGGTCTACAGCTATAGATGAAGTTTGTCCGGAAAGTGACCTTCGAGGTCGGGTCGGAGAGAGGGCGACGTGGAACTGGCAATCGCTCACGAAACCATCGCGCGTTGGCAATTCGGCATCACCACCGTCTACCACTTCCTCTTCGTACCGCTCACCATCAGCCTGGCCGCCCTCGTGGCCGGACTGGAGACCGCCTGGGTCCGGACGGACAAGGAGAAGTACTTCCACGCCACGAAGTTCTGGGGGAAGCTCTTCCTGATCAACATCGCGATGGGCGTGGTCACCGGCATCGTCCAGGAGTTCCAGTTCGGGATGAACTGGTCGGACTACTCCCGCTTCGTCGGTGACGTCTTCGGCGCCCCGCTCGCGATGGAGGCGCTGATCGCCTTCTTCTTCGAGTCGACCTTCATCGGGCTCTGGATCTTCGGCTGGGACAAGCTGCCGAGGAAGCTGCACTGCGCCTGCATGTGGATGGTCTCGCTCGGCACCGTGCTCTCCGCCTACTTCATCCTGGCGGCCAACTCCTGGATGCAGCACCCGGGCGGCTACTCGGTCGACCCGGCCACCGGGAAGGCGCAGCTCACCGACATCGCCCGGGTGCTGTTCCAGGACACCACCGTCACCGTCGTCCTGCACACCCTGACCGCCGCCTTCCTCACCGGCGCGGCCTTCATGGTCGGCATCGCCTCCTTCCACCTCTGGAAGGCCAAGCGCCGGCCGGAGGCCGCCGACCCCAAGCGGGTCGCGGTGATGCGGACCTCGCTGCGGCTCGGCCTGGTCCTCGCGGTGGTCTTCGGTCTCGGCACCGCCCTCAGCGGCGACTCGCTCGCCAAGGTGATGTTCCGCCAGCAGCCGATGAAGATGGCCGCCGCCGAGGCGCTCTGGGACAGCCAGGCCCCGGCGCCGTTCTCGGTCTTCGCGGTCGGCGACGTCGGCAAGGGCCACAACTCGGTCGAGCTGGAGATCCCCGGGATACTCTCCTTCCTCGCCAACAGCGACTTCAGCTCCTCCGTCCCCGGCATCAACGACACCGCCAACGCCGAGGCCGCCCGGTACGGCGGGGACCCGAAGGACTACATCCCGAGCATCTTCGTCACCTACTGGGGCTTCCGCCTCATGATCGGCTTCGGGATGACCTCCTTCGTGGCGGGGGTGATCGGGCTCTGGACCACCCGGCGGAAGTGGCTGCTGGCACCGGAGTTCCGCACCGGCGACACCGAGGTGCCGAGACTGATGCTGCTGCCGAAGCGCGAGCTCGGCCCGTTCCTCACCCAGTGGAGCTGGCGGATCGGCATCCTCACCATGGGGTTCCCGCTGATCGCCAACAGCTTCGGCTGGGTCTTCACCGAGATGGGCCGCCAGCCGTGGGCCGTCTTCGGGCTGATGACCACCGCGAGCGCGGTGTCGCCCAACGTCGGCATCGGGACCCAGATCGGGGCCCTGACCACCTTCACCGTGCTGTACGCGATCCTCGCCGTCATCGAGGTGCGGCTGCTGGTCAAGTACGCCAAGGCCGGGCCGGTCACCTCCGAGCGGCCGCCCACCGAGGACCCGACGCTGCGCGGCCCGTCCCCGGACGAGGACGCGGACAAGCCGCTCGCCTTCGCCTACTGAGCCCGGGCCCCCACCCGAGCCACCGGGCCCGCCCGGTTCACCGAGCCCCACCGCGGACTACCGAGGACTACTGAGGATCCGACATGCAACTCCACGACGTCTGGTTCGTCCTGATCGCCGTCCTGTGGATCGGCTACTTCTTCCTTGAGGGCTTCGACTTCGGCATCGGCATCCTCACCAAGCCGCTGGCCCGCTCCACCGCCGAGCGGCGGGTGCTGATCAACACCATCGGACCGGTCTGGGACGGCAACGAGGTCTGGCTGCTCACCGCCGGCGGCGCCACCTTCGCGGCCTTCCCGGACTGGTACGCGACGCTGTTCAGCGGCTTCTACATCCCGCTGCTGGTGATCCTGGTCTGCCTGATCGTGCGCGGGGTCGCCTTCGAGTACCGGGCCAAGCGCTCCGACGCGCGCTGGCAGCGGAACTGGGAGGAGGCCATCTTCTGGACGTCACTGCTCCCGGCCTTCCTCTGGGGCGTGGCCTTCGCCAACATCGTCCGCGGCGTCGACATCGACGCGCAGAAGAACGTCGTCGGCGGCTTCTGGGACCTGCTGAACCCGTACGCGCTGCTCGGCGGACTGGTCACGCTCACCCTCTTCACCTTCCACGGCGCGGTGTTCGCCGCGCTGAAGACGGTCGGGGAGATCCGCGACCGGGCCCGTGCCCTGGCGCTGCGACTCGGCCTGGTGACGGCGGTGCTGGCACTGGCCTTCCTGCTCTGGACCCAGGCCGACCACGGCAACGGCTGGAGCCTCGCCGTCCTGGCCGTCGCGGTGCTGACCCTGGCCGGCGCCCTGGTGGCCAACCAACTGGCCCGCGAGGGCTGGGCGTTCGTCCTCTCCGGGGCGACCATCGTGGCCGCGGTCGCGATGCTCTTCCTCTCGCTGTTCCCGGACGTGATGCCGTCCACCCTGAACCCGGAGTGGAGCCTGACCGTCACCAACGCCGCCTCCTCGCCGTACACGCTGAAGCTGATGACGATCGTCGCGGCCGTCTTCACCCCGCTCGTACTGCTCTACCAGGGCTGGACGTACTGGGTCTTCCGCAAGCGGATCGGCGTCCAGCACATCCCCGGGCACGACCCGGCCGCCGCGCTCGACCAGGGCTGAGCCGTGAAGCCCGTCGACCCCCGACTGCTCGGGTACGCCCGCACCACCCGCGCCTTCCTCGCCGGATCGGTCCTGCTCGGCGGGGCGGGGGCGGCCCTGGTGGTCGCCCAGGCGAGCCTGATCGCCGAGATCGTCGTCCGCGGCTTCCAGCAGCGGGCCGGCCTCGACGAGCTGACCGCGCCGCTGCTCTGGCTGGCGCTGACGGCGGTCGGCCGCGGGCTGGTCGGCTGGCTCACCGAACTCACCGCGCACCGCTCGGTGGCCCGGGTGAAGTCCACCCTGCGGCGCCGGCTGCTCGACCACGCCACCGCGCTCGGCCCGGCCCACCTGGCGGGCCGGCGCACCGGCGAACTCACCACCCTCGCCACCCGGGGCGTCGACGCGCTCGACGACTACTTCGCCCGCTACCTGCCGCAGCTGGCGCTCGCGGTGGTCGTCCCGGTGATCGTGCTGCTGCGGGTCGTCGGCGCCGACCTCACCTCGGCCGCGATCATCGCCGGGACGCTGCCGCTGATCCCGCTCTTCATGGCGCTGATCGGGATGGCCACCCAGAGCCGGATGGACCGGCAGTGGGAGACCCTCTCCCGGCTCTCGCACCACTTCCTGGACGTGGTCGCCGGCCTGCCCACGCTCAAGGTGTTCAACCGGGCCCGTACCCAGGCCGCCACCGTCGCCAGGATCACCGCCGACTACCGCCGGGCCACCCTGCGCACCCTGCGGATCGCCTTCATCTCCTCGTTCGCCCTGGAGCTGCTCTCCACCCTGTCGGTGGCGCTGGTCGCGGTCTCGATCGGCTTCCGGCTGGTGGACGGCACGCTCGACCTGGAGACCGGGCTGCTGATCCTGATCCTGGCGCCCGAGGTCTACGTCCCGATCCGCCAGGTCGGCGCGCTGTACCACTCCAGCGTGGAGGGGCTGACCGCGGCCGACGAGCTCTTCGCGGTGCTGGAGACCCCGCTGCCGCCGGCCGGGACCGCCCCCGCCCCCGCGCTCGCCGGCGCCCTCGTCGAGGCCGAGGGCCTCACCGTGCTGCACACCGGCCGGAGCGCACCGGCGCTGGACGCCGCCGGGCTGACCCTGCGGCCGGGCACCACCACCGCGCTCACCGGCCCGAGCGGGGCCGGCAAGTCCACCCTGCTCGCCGTCCTGCTCGGCCTCACCGCGCCGGACGCGGGCAGCGTCCGGATCACCGCCGCCGACGGGCGGACGTACCGGCTGGACGAGCTGGAGCCGGCGAGCTGGCGCTGGCAGATCGCGTGGGTGCCGCAGCACCCGCACCTGTTCGCCGGCACCGTCGCCGAGAACCTGCGGCTCTACCGGCCCGGCGCCGGCGAGGACGAGCTGTGGGCGGCGCTGGAGTCCGCGCACGCGCGGGACTTCGTGCGGCGGCTGCCGCACGGGCTCGCCACCGTGCTCGGGGAGGACGGCGCCGGCCTGTCGGCGGGCCAGCGCCAGCGGCTGGCGCTCGCCCGGGTGCTGCTCGCCGACGACCGGCCGCTGGTGCTGCTGGACGAGCCGACCGCCGGCCTGGACGGCGCTTCGGAGGCGGCCGTGGTGGACGCCGTCCGGGTGCTGGCCGCCGATCCGGCGCGCACCGTGCTGCTGGTCGCGCACCGGCCGGCGCTGCTGGCGGCGGCCGACCGGCTGGTCCGGCTGGAGGGGCCGCCGGCGCCCGCGGCCGCCGCACCGCCGCCCCGGCCCGCGCACGACGGGCGGCCGGTGCCGGCCGCCGACACCCCGCCGGAGGAGCCCGCCGGAGCGGCGACCGTACGGCCCCGACTGGCGCTCTCCGTCCTGCTCGGCGCGCTCGCGCTCGGCTGCGCGGTGGCGCTGATGGCCACCTCCGGCTACCTCATCTCCTACGCCTCCGAGATGCCGCCGGTGCTCTACCTGATGATGGCCGTCACCTCGGTGCGGGCCTTCGGCATCGGGCGCAGCGTGTTCCGCTACGCCGAGCGGCTGGTCTCCCACGACGCGGTGCTGCGCACCCTCGGCACCCTGCGGGCCGCCGTGTACCGCCGGCTGACCGTGCTGGCCCCGGCCGGGCTGCCGGCCTTCCGGCGCGGGGACCTGCTCTCCCGGCTGGTCGCCGACGTCGACGCCGTCCAGGACCACCACCTGCGCTGGCGGCTGCCGGCGGCGGTGGCCGCGGTGGTGTCGCTGGCCGCGACGGCGGCGATGGCCGCCTTCCTGCCCGCGGCCGGCCTGGTCCTCGGGCTGGGGCTGCTGCTGGCCGGGGCGGTGGTGCCCGCGCTGGCCGCCCGCTGGTCGGCCGGTGCCGAGCGGCGGCAGGCCCCGGCCCGCGGCCGGCTGGCCACCGCCGTCGTCGACACCCTCACCGGAACGGCCGAGCTCACGGTGGCCGGGGCGCTGCCGGGCCGGCTGGCCGCCGTCCGGTCCGCCGACGCCGCGCTGACCGGGCTGGCCGCCCGCTCGGCCGCCACCACCGCGCTCGGCACCGGGCTGGTCGCGCTGCTCACCGGGCTGACGGTGGCCGCCGCCGCGGCCGTCGGCATCCGGGGTGTGCAGAGCGGTGCGCTGGCACCGGTCTGCCTGGCGGTGGTCGTGCTGACCCCGCTGGCCGCCTTCGAGGCCGTCACCGGGATGCCGCTCGCCGTCCAGGCCCGCCGGCGCAGCCGGACCGCCTCGGCCCGGCTGGCCGAGGTGCTGGACGCGCCCGCCCCGGTCACCGAGCCCGCCGCCCCGGCTGCCCTGCCCGGGCAGCCGCTGCCGATCGCCGTCCGCGGGCTGACCGTCCGCCACCCCGGCCAGGAGGCGGACGCGCTGGTCGGCCTCGACCTGGACCTCGCCGCCGGCCGCCGGATCGCCGTGGTCGGCCCGTCCGGCTCCGGCAAGACCACGCTGGCCCAGGCGCTGCTGCGCTTCCTGGAGCCGGCGGCGGGCCGGATCACGTTCGCCGACGGCCGTCCACAGGCTGTGGACAGTCGGGAGCTGGCCGGGGACGACGTCCGCCGGGTGATCGGGCTCTGCGCCCAGGACGCGTACGTCTTCGACAGCTCGCTGCGGGAGAACCTGCGGCTGGCCCGGCCCTCGGCCGACGAGCGGGAGCTGCGCGCCGCGCTGGCCGCCGCCCGGCTGCTGGAC
Organism: Kitasatospora sp. NPDC001603; assembly: GCF_040298365.1. NCBI lineage: Bacteria > Bacillati > Actinomycetota > Actinomycetes > Kitasatosporales > Streptomycetaceae > Kitasatospora > Kitasatospora sp. NPDC001603. The sequence continues at coordinate 24,734 of NZ_JBEPAA010000067.1, read as the reverse complement.
TGGACGGACACCCTCCCGGAGGGCCTCGACACCATGGTCGGGGAGCACGGCGCCCGGCTCTCGGGCGGCCAGCGCCAGCGGCTCGCGCTCGCCCGGGCGCTGCTGGCCGACTTCCCGGTGCTCGTGCTGGACGAGCCCGCCGAGCACCTCGACCTGCCCACCGCCGACGCGCTCACCGCCGACCTGCTCGCCGCCACGGCCGGCCGGAGCACCGTGCTGATCACCCACCGGCTGGCCGGCCTCGACGACGGCTCCGTCGACGAGGTCCTGGTCCTGGACGGCGGCCGGGTGGTCGAACGCGGCACCTGGTCGGAGCTGGTCGCGGAGCCGGGCGGCCGGCTGCGGGCGATGTGGGAGCGCGAACGCGCCGCGGACGGCCCGGTGGCGGTGGGCGCGGCCGCAGCCGGTCGCCCTCCGGCCGCCGCGCCGACCTTCGGCTGAAAACCGTACAAACTACGCTCGACACCATGGACCCCACGCCAGACCTGCCACCCCCCGCCGCCCCCGACCCGGCGCCCCACCGGGTACCCGAGATCTCCTCGCTCGGGCTGGACACGCTGGTCACCGAGGTGGCGGAGCGGCTGCAGTCGGCGGCCGCCGTCACCGACCGGATGCAGCGGCTGCTGGAGGCCGTCGTCTCGGTCGGCGCCGGGCTGGACCTGCACGCGACGCTGCACCGGATCGCCACCGGCGCCGCCGAGCTGGTGGACGCCCGGTACGCCGCGCTCGGCGTGATCGCACCGGGCGGCCACGGCCTGGCGGACTTCATCCACGTCGGCGTGGACGACGAGACCGCCGCCGCGATCGGCGAGCTGCCGGCCGGCCGGGGCATCCTCGGCGCCCTGATCGACCGGCCCGAGCCGCTGCGCCTGACCGACCTGGCCACCGACCCGCGCTCCTCCGGGTTCCCGCCGGAGCACCCGGCGATGAAGACCTTCCTCGGCGAGCCGATCCGGATCCGTGACGAGGTGTTCGGCAACCTCTACCTCACCGAGAAGCAGGGCGGCGGCGCCTTCACCCCCGAGGACGAGCAGGTGGTGCACGCGCTCGCCGCGGCCGCCGGCGTCGCGATCGAGAACTCCCGGCTGTACGAGGAGGGGCGGCGGCGCGAGCGGTGGATCGCGGGCGCGGCCGCCGTCACCACGGCGCTGCTCTCCGCCGACGAGGCCGAGGTCGCGCTGACCGTCGCGGCCGAGCAGGTGCGCGAGCTGGCGGACGCGGCGCTCGGCATGATCCTGCTGCCGACCGTGGACGGCGAGGGCGACGGCCAGATGCGGGTCGCGCACGCCTCCGGCGAGGCCGCGGAGTTCGTCCAGGGCGAGCTGCTGCCGAAGGAGAGCTTCGGTGCCCGGCTCCTCCAGGGCGACAGCGTCTACCTCGACGACATGTCCAGCGACCCGACCGTGGTGATCCGCCTGGCGCGCAGCTTCGGCCCGTCGATGGCGGTGCCGATGGTCGCCGCCGGCCGGGTGCTCGGCGGGCTCTGCGTCTGGCGCCCGCGCGGCGCGGTGCCGTTCACCGACACCGAGAAGCAGCTCGCCGAGACCTTCGCCTCGCAGGCCGCGCTGGCCCTGCGGCTCGCCGAGGGCCAGCGGGACCAGCAGCGCCTCGCCGTCTTCCAGGACCGCGACCGGATCGCCCGCGACCTGCACGACCTGGTGATCCAGCGGCTGTTCGCCACCGGGATGATGCTGGAGAGCGCCGCCCGGCGCGCGGTCGTGCCCGAGGTGAAGGTCGGCATCGGGAACGCGGTGGACGAGCTGGACGCCACCATCCAGGAGGTCCGCACCACCATCTACGCGCTCCAGCACGACAACCACGGCGACGCGCCGGACACCCTGCGGACGCGGGTGCTGCGGGAGGGCAGTCAGGCCGCCGCGGCGCTCGGCTTCAAGCCCTCGGTGACCTTCACGGGCCCGGTGGAGAGCCTGGTCGGCGAGAAGACCGGCCGTCAACTGCTGGCCGCGCTGCGCGAGATGCTCTCCAACACGGCCCGGCACGCGCGGGCCTCGCGGGTCGGCGTGGAGGTCGACGCCACCGTGCACCTGGACGACGAGGGACGCCCGGTGAGCGGTGACCCGGAGTCACTCGACCGGGCCGGGCGCCCCGGGGTGCTGCTGACCGTGACGGACGACGGCGTCGGCATCCCCGCCGGCGGCCGCCGCAGCGGTCTGCGCAACCTCACCCGGCGGGCCGAGGTGCTCGGCGGGGACGCCTGGCACGAGCCCGGTCCGTACGGAAAGGGGACGCGGGTGCGCTGGACCGCGCGGCTCTGAGTCTTCGCGCGCCATCGAACGGTCTGTGCCGGTCAAGGGAGTTCGGTGAGGGGGCCGGGCGTGTGGTTGGTGTGCAGTCGGTGAATGTTTAACGAGGGAGAACTTCGCGGCCAACGGAGCAAGTTGTGCATTTCCTTCCCTTCCGGCGTGCTCGTGTGCACACATAGCTTTACTCCCGTCTCGGAGGGAACCGGACTGGGGGAGCAGTGGACGCGTCGAACCGCGGTCACACCGCAGCAGGTGCAGGGCGTGGGGGATTCCGGGTCGAACGGGCACCGGACGGGCGTTACCGCTGGCAGCTGAAGGCCCCCAACGGCCGGGTCGTCGCGGTCACCGGGGCCGGATACGAGACGGCCGCGGACGCCGAGCGCGGCTTCGACGGGTTGCGCGCCGGCGCCGACGCCCTGGTCGCCCGGATCACCCACGTCCGCGACGGCATCGGCTGGGTCTGGGTCGTCCCCGGTTCGCGCCTGCTCCCCGAGGTGCGCTCCAGCCGCGCCTACGAGCGGTACGCGACCTGCCAGAACGCCTTCCGCCGGTTCGTCGTGCTGCTGGCCAAGCAGCCCGCCCCCGCCCTCGAACTCCCGGAACGCGCGGCACCGTTGAGACCCTCCGATGCCCGCCGCTGAGCGGCGCGGTCCGCGCCTGCTGATCGTGCCCGCCGCCGACCGGTGCCTCGGGTGGTCGCTGCGCGCCGCCAACGGGAGACAGCTCGGCGTCGGCGTCCGCACCTATCGCAGCGAGGACGAACTCGCCGACTCGGTAAGAGAGTTGATTATCGAGCGGGCCGCTCTGCGGTGCACCGTCGGGCAGTCCGAGGCCCGGCTCTGGGTCTGGACCGCCCAGCTGCCGGTGCGCAGCACCCGGCCCGGCGCGGTCGAGGCCGGCCCGATCGCCCGCAGCGCCCGCGGCTACCTCCGGCGCGACCAGTGCCAGGCGGGCGTCGACGGCTTCCTCGCCGGGCTCCAGTGGATCGGCCAGGAGCTGCGCAGAACCGGCCGGGACGCCCGCCGGCCCTGGTAGTACCCCCGCGCGAAGCGCGGCGCCCTGACGGCCCGGGCGGATGGTGCCTCGTCAGACCCCCGTTCCGGCCGGCCGGGATGCCGTGCCTTCCTCCCGCGCCCGGCGCCCCCCGCCCCGTTCGCCCCCCGTTCCCCCCGGTCCGGTGAAGCGCAGGTTTCCGGCAACCCCCCGAGCCGCCACCTGGAGAAGAACGTCATCGGCCTCCGACCTGCGGCTTTCCGCCCCGCCGCGGCCGGGCTGACCAGTCACTAAACCTGTCCGAACCGATGAGTCGACAATCGCCGGCCGCCGCTGACGGCCCTTCCGGGGGAACAGCCCGTCCCGACAGGATCAGCCCTGCCGGAGCGGCCACCGCGGATGTGGCCACCGGCCCCGGACCCCCAACCAGGGCCCGGGCAAGCGATGCACCTCTCTCCCACCGGAGGAACAGGAACATGCGCAAGACCGCTGCCAAGCTGCTCGCCGTCGCCGCCATCGCCACCTCGCTCGCCACCGTCGTCGCCGGCACCGCCAGCGCCGACCCGAGCGTGACGCCGGCCGCCCAGGACATCGTGAGCGCGGGCTCCGACACGACGCAGGCCGTGTCGACCCGGTTCTCGACCGACTACAACGCCTACCTGACGAGCATCGGCGACACCACCTCGCCGCGCTACTACAGCTGGGACGCCACGGGCTCGACGAACATCACGCTGAAGTCGGGCGCCTCCTCGATCGTCCGCCCGAACGGCTCCGGCGCCGGCATCACCGAGCTGAACACCTCCGGCTCCGCGCTGGACGTGGCCCGCTCCTCGCGCGCCCCGAAGTCCACCGACCCGGCGTCGGACATCTTCGTCGCGTTCGCCAAGGACGCGGTGACCTGGTCCGCCAACTCCGGCGGCCACGCCCCGGCGAGCCTGACCGCCGCCCAGCTCAAGGGCATCTACGACTGCTCCATCACCAACTGGACGCAGATCAACGCCTCGCTGACCAACGCCACGATCAAGCCCTGGCTGCCGCAGGCGAGCTCCGGCACCCGCGCCTTCTTCCTGACCGCGATCGGCAACCCGACCGTGGGCAGCTGCGTCCAGGACGGCCCGGAGGAGAACGAGGGCGTCGACACCCGCCTGGCCGGCGCCGACACCGTCTTCCCGTACTCGGTGGCCTCGTACCTGTCCCAGACCGTGGGCGGCCACTCCACCCCGACCTCCGCCCCGGCCAGCCTGACCCTGCGCAACGTCGGCACCCTGGTGCCGGTCAACACCACCACCAACACCATCAACGCCCCGTTCGCCGCCTCGGCGTTCGGCCGCGTGGTCTACAACGTCGTCCGTGACGCCGAGTGGACCGCCACCAACGCCCACGGCACCGCGCTGCGCGCGATCTTCGGCCCCTCGGGGTGGATCTGCTCCAACGGCACCAACGACATCAAGAGCTACGGCTTCCTGCCCCTCCCGGCGGCGGCCTGCGGCAGCACCACCCACAGCTGATCACACCCGCTGATCACACCCGCTGATCACATCCGCTGATCACATCCCGCGACATCCGGCGGCCACGGGCTTCGTGCCCGTGGCCGCCGGCCACACCCGGGCACCCCTTCGTGCCCGTCGGAGCCGGCCGGGCGCCCATCGACTTCGGCATCCTCCGCCCGCCGGGCAGTGCGGAGGAGGAAGGCCGTCGGGGCGGTCGAACGACCGCCCGCACCACCCAGCACATCACCTCTCCCAAGGAGTTCAGCATGACCCGTACCAGCGCCCGCTTTGCCGCCACCGGTGCCGCAGTCGTCCTCGCCGTGACCGGTATGAGCGGTGCGGCTGCCGCCGACGCCGCCCCCGCGGCCCCGACCGGCAGCGCGGTGGTGCACGAGAGCACCGCCTTCCTGAAGGACTCCGCCCTGAACGGCCTGGTGGTCATCCCGCTGCCCACCGCCACCCCGTCCTACGACTCCACCACGGGCTTCTCCACGTCGTTCCCGGTGACGGGCGGCGACGTCAACCTCCAGGGCTACTACGGCAACGTCCAGCTGGGCGGCAGCCTGCTCTTCGTCAACCTGTTCACCGGCAAGACCGCGGTCTTCAAGCAGCTGGCGTTCAGCGCCGACAGCTGGGCGATCACCGGGGTCCCGGTCGGCGGCACCGCCCCGGTGGCGCTGCTCGACCCGGCCGGCACGACCGACATCACCCGCACCGGCGCCACCCAGACGGTGACCGCCGCGGACCTGAAGGTCGACGCCGAGGGCGCGCAGTACGTGGACACCAAGCTGAACACCACCTTCTTCAAGGCCGGCCAGTCGATCGGCAGCTTCTCGCTGAGCTTCACCACCGGCAGCTGAGCTCCACCACCGGCGGCCGACACCTGCGACCGGCTCGGGGGGGACGGCGGGTCCGTGCGACGGCACGGGCCCGCCGTTCGCAGGTGGAGTTCCCAACTCCGCTACAGAGTCGTCGCGTTGTGGTCTCGTACATCGGTACGACCGGATCCGGCCATGTAGGGCTGGCCGAATGGATGCGAACCGGAACCGCCGGCCTGCTCGCCGCCTGATCCACTCTCGCGCCGCGTCACGGCGGCGCGCGTTCGCACGGAGGTGCCCGTCATGAGACTCCGACTACTACCCGGTACGAGACGCGGGGGGTGGCGCCGGAGGTTGCCGGCGGTCGCCCTCGTCTGGTCGGTGGTGGTGGCGCTCGGCGTGGCCCCCATCGGCCTCGGCACGTCGTCGCAGGCCGCGGCGGCGACCTCGTCCGCCGTGACCAAGCCCGGCCCCAAGGTGTGGGACCCGAACACCTGGGAGGAGGGCGCCGAGGGGAGCGTGACGGTCGCGCAGACCCAGAACCTGTCCAACCAGGTGCTGCAGGTCTCCTGGAGCGGCTTCACCCCGACCGTCGACACCTCGGGCACCCCGCTGACCATCGTCACCAAGGGGTCCAAGCAGGCGCTCTACGCCGTCCGGGTCTACCAGTGCCGCGGTCTCGACCCCAAGATCACCGACTGCTACGGCAGCAAGCTGTACAACGCCGACGGCGGCAAGGGGTTCAACCAGAAGGCCCCGGCGGAGGGCACCACGACGCCGGACTTCCCCTCGAACATGGCGATCGCGCCCACGGGCGCCGACGGCTCGGGCGAGACCTCCATCGAGATCTGGACCGCCACCCAGAGCCCCTCGCTCGGCTGTGACGCCACGCACCCGTGCTCCCTGGTGGTCGAGCCCAACTACGGCGGCGACACCCAGGACCCGTACAAGGCACGGAACGGCGCGGTCGACTGCACCGACCACCTCAGCGACGTGGACGGCTTCTTCAACACCGCGAGCGACGGCGGCCTGGAGGCCTACGCCGGGGCGTGGGACGGCAACCAGTACGCCGGGTACCAGCTCGGCGAGCAGTGCGCCTGGGAGAAGCGGACCGTCGTCCCGCTGCACTTCTCGCCCACCGCCGCCGACTGCGACAACCGCGCCGCCGACTTCAAGGCGGCCGGCCTGGAGATGGCCAACCGGGCCGTCCAGCAGTGGCGGACCGGCCTCTGCCTGGCGTCCTCCCCGCTCGCCTTCCAGTACTCCTCCTCCGGCGGCGAGCCGCAGGCCAGGGCGGCGTTCCTGGGCGGGGCGGCCGGCGTGGACGTCGCGCTGACCGCGTACCCCGACACCGCGACCCCGGCCCGGCCGTACGTCTACGCGCCGCTGGCCACCACCGGTATCTCGGCGGTCTTCCTCGTCGACGACCCGGACACCGGCCGCCAGCTCCGGGACATGAAGCTGACCCCGCGCCTGATGGCCAAACTGCTCACCCAGTCCTACGCGCCGCTGGGAAGCCCGGTCGCGTCGGTGAGCGGCAACCCCAGCTGCGTCTTCCTGGACGAGGACTTCCTCCAGTACAACCGGTTCCCGGAGAGCAGCGGGCTGCACTGGCCGCGCTCGTGCACGCCCGCGGAGTTCGAGCCGACCATCGTCGGCGGCACCACGGACCTCGTCTACCAGCTGACCGCGTGGATCGCCGCCGACCCGGAGGCCGTCCGCTTCCTGGACGGCGAGGACGACCCGTGGGGGATGCGGGTGAACACCTTCTACCAGCGGGGCGCCTACTCCGGGTACCCGGCCGACACCCTCCAGCCGCAGGACTTCACCGGGCCCACGGACGTCAGCGAGGCCGCCAAGCGGATGCGGCAGTACGAGTGGAACCCCGTCCTCGGCGGTCTCACCCAGGTGCTGCGGACCATCCTGGAGAACCGGTCCACCTGCCAGCTCTGGATGGCGGACCCGGCCACCGGCAACCACCTCAAGTGCGACCCGATGGCCCGCGGCGAGCGGAAGCTGTTCGCGATCATGGACAGCGCCCAGGCCAAGGCCTTCTCGCTGCCCGAGGCCACCCTGCGCAACCCGGCCGGCGGCTTCGTCTCGCCGACCACCAACGGGTTCCAGTCCGCGGTCGGCGACATGCCGACCGACGCCGCCACCGGCACCCAGCTGCTGCCCTACGGCGTCGCGGGCACGGCCTTCGCCCGGGACACCCAGGCCTACCCGCTGACCACCGTCCAGTACGCGATGGTGCCCACCGGCGGGGCGGCGGACAAGGCGCCCGCGATCACCCGGTTCCTGACCACCGTCGCCAACGGCGGCCAGGTCTACGGCGTGGAGCCGGGCAAGCTCGCCCCGGGCTTCCTCAGCCTCACCGGTGCCCAGCGCCAGCAGACGCTCGACGCGGCGAAGCACGTGGAGACGCAGGACAACAAGTGGCCGGGCAACCAGGTCGCCCCGCCGCCGACCACCCCGCCCGGCGGTGACGGCGGGACGACCGGCGGGGCCGGCGGCGCCACCGGCGGCGAGTCGGGCGGCACCGGCACCACCACCCCGGTCACCGGTACCGGCGACGGCACCGGCACCGGCGGCTCGTCCACCGGCGCCGGCTCCGGCGCCGGCGGGCTCGGCGACGGCGCCGTCGGCGGCACCGGCGGGATCGGCACCGGGGGCTCCGCGAGCGCGGGCGGTACCGCTGGCGCGGCCACCGGCGGCGCGGGGGCTCCGGCCGCCGCGGCCGCTGCGGCCGGCGGGGCCAAGGCCACCGCCACGCCGGGCGCTCCGGCGGGCCCGCTCGCGGCCGCTCCGGTCGCCGCCGGCTCCCCGGCGGCCGACCGCGCCGGCACCGCCCGGCTGCTGCTGCCGATCGCGGTGGTCGCGGGCCTGGTGCTGCTGATCGGCGGCCCCGCCGCGCTCTTCCTCGGCGGCACGCCCGCCGGCGAGCGCGCCGTCTCCGCCGTGGGCCGGACCTGGGCGCGGGTGCGCCGCCGGCCCTGATCCAGCGGACGCACCGGCTCGGCGGGGCCGCCGTCACGGCCCCGCCGAGTCCTCCGCCCCGGGCGCCACGGCCCGGGGCCTCCCCTGTACCGAGTACTTCCGTACCGAGCGCGCCGGAGAGCAGACCATGACAGCCGCCGCCGAGCCCGCGGCACCGTACGCCGGGGCTCCACGTCCACCAGAACCCGATGTCCCCCGCGTCATCACCGCCCCCGCCACGCCCGGAGACCGGGTGTTCCGGGGGGCGCTGCGGGTGGCGGGCCTCTCCGTCTTCGCGATCATGGGACTGATCGCGTTCTTCCTGATCCTGCGCGGCGCGAACGCGCTGGGCGAGGTGGGCTGGTCCTTCCTCACCGAGCAGAAGTGGCAGACCCAGGCCCACAACTTCGGGATCGCCGCCGTCCTGCCGAACGGCCTGCTGATCGCGGTGATCGCCCTGGTGATCGCCGTGCCGGTGGCGCTGACCACGGCGATCTTCATCTCCGAGTACGCGCCGACCCGGCTGCGGGCGACGCTGGTCTCGCTCATCGACCTGATGGCCGCGATCCCCAGCATCGTCTACGGCCTCTGGGGGCTGTTCTTCCTCCAGCCGCGCATCATCGGCTTCGTCCGCTGGCTGACCAACCACCTGGGCGACGCGATCCCCTTCCTCAAGGTGCGCACCGGCGACATCGGGACGTCCTACACCTCCTCCACCTTCATCGCCGGGGTGGTCGTCTCGCTGATGATCATCCCGATCGTCGCCTCGCTCAGCCGGGAGGTGTTCTCGCAGGCCCCGCAGGGCGAGCGGGAGGGCGCGTACGCGCTGGGCTCGACCCGGTGGGGGATGGTCCGCGCGGTGGTGCTGCCGTTCGGCCGCGGCGGTGTGATCGGTGCGGTGATGCTGGGCTTCGGCCGGGCGATGGGCGAGACGATCGCCGTCGCGCTCATCATCTCGCCGAACTTCAAGGCCATCAGCCACATCCTGGAGAACGGCGCCAACTCCATCTCGGCGCTGATCGCGCTGCGCTTCGGCGAGTCGGACGAGCTCTCGCTCTCCGCGCTGATGGCGGCCGGCCTGGTGCTCTTCGCGCTCACCCTGCTGGTCAACCTGGGCGCCGGGTTCGTGATCAACCGGTCCCGCTCCGGCGCTTCGACGGCGGACTGACCATGGCCCACCCCGCCACCCGCCGCCCGTCGCCGCGCGGCCCCTTGCCGCGCCGCCCGCTGCCGGGCCGCCGGTCGCCGCGCCGCCCGCTGCCGCTCCGCCGTGAAGGGACCGCCCGATGACCACCCTCGACCTGCCGCCGGCCACCGTGGCCGCGCCGGCCGACCCACCCGCGGCCGCCGCCGCGCCGCGCCCCGAGAAGCGGGTCCGGCTCGGCGGCTTCACCCGCGAGGACGTGCTGACCCTGGTCGGTGCGCTGGTCGGCTCGCTCGCCCTGGACTGGATGCTCTACGAGCGGATCCTGCCGTTCAGCGGTGCGCAGGGCTTCCTGCTCTGCTGGTACGCCCTGTTCCTGGTGGGCTACTTCGCCATCGGCCGCCTCCAGTGGAACCCGCTGATGGTCCGGGACCGGCTGGTCTCGGTCGTCGCCTGGAGCTCCGGCCTGCTGGTCGTCGGCCTGATCGCCGACCAGATCGGCTACGTGCTGGTGCGCGGCTACGACGCGGCCCGGCACCTCAACTTCTTCACCGAGTCGATGGACCACACCGCCCCGCTCTCCCCGATCACCTCGGGCGGCGCGCTCAACGCGCTGGTCGGCTCGCTCGAACAGCTCGGCCTGGCCACGCTGTTCGCGGTCCCGCTGGGCATCGCGGCGGCGGTCTTCATGTCCGAGGTCGGCGGCCGGATGGCCCGGCCGGTGCGGACCCTGGTCGAGGCGATGACCGCGCTGCCGTCGATCGTCGCGGGCCTGTTCATCCTCGGCGTCGTGATCATCACCTTCGGCTTCGAGAAGAGCGGCTTCGCGGCCTCGCTGGCCCTCACCGTGATGATGATGCCGATCGTCACCAGGGCCGCCGAGGTGGTCATCCGGCTGGTGCCCGGCACGCTGCGGGAGGCCTCGTACGCACTCGGCGGCAGCCAGTGGCGCACGGTCTGGAACGTGGTGCTGCCGACCGCCCGGCCCGGACTGGTGACGGCCGTGGTGCTCGGCATGGCGCGCGGCGTCGGCGAGACCTCCCCGGTGCTGCTGACCTCGGGGTTCACCTCGCAGTTCAACGGCAATCCGTTCAGCGAGCACCAGGTCTCGCTGCCGCTGTACATCTGGAACTACGTCAAGCAGCCCTATCCCGACATGATCGCGCGCGCCTTCGCCGCCGCGCTGACCCTGATGATCGTGGTGCTCGTCCTGTTCGTCACCGCCCGCGTCGTCGGCGGCCGCAAGCCGGGTCAGCTGACGCGCCGCCAGAAGCGCCGGATCGACCGCGCCGCAGCCGTCGCCGAGGCCTCCGCCCGGGGCGGCCACCGGGGCTCCGCCCGGCCCTCGACCGCGGCCACCGCCCGTACCGCCGCCCGGCCCGCCGACGTGGCCACCGCCCTCGGGGAGCACTGATGTCCCGCCCAAACGCCTTCAGTACCAGAGGAGTTCCCATGTCGTGGGAGGCCGCAAGCCGCCCCGTGGCACGCACGTTCGCCGTGCTGCTGTCCCTGATCCTCGCCGCGGGCTCCCTCCTGCTGGGGCAGAGCACCCCCGCCTTCGCGGCCACCGCGCTCAACGCCGACGGCTCCAGCTGGGCCGGCCCGGCCATCGACCAGTGGCGCCAGGACGTCGCTCCGCAGGGCATCCAGATCAACTTCAACCCGATCGGTTCGGCGGCCGGCCGCAACCAGTGGAGCATCGGCCAGGACGACTTCACCGCCTCCGACGTGCCGTTCCGCTCGCAGACCGACACCGGCCTCGGCCAGGCCGGCCAGGCCGGCGGCTCCGGCAAGGCCGAGAACCCCCGGTACGGCTTCTCCTACGTGCCGATCACCGCCGGTGGGACGACCTTCATGTACAACCTGGTCGTCGCGGGCAAGCAGGTCCGCGACCTGCGGCTCTCCCCGCAGACCGTGGTCGACATCTTCACCAACAAGATCACCAACTGGAACGACCCGAAGATCACCGCGGACTACGGCAAGGCCCTGCCGAGCCTCCCGATCACCCCGGTGGTCCGCTCCGACGGCTCCGGCGCGACCGCCCAGTTCACCCGCTGGATGAGCCACACCCACGGCGCGCAGTGGGAGGAGTACTGCAAGAGCGTCAACGGCGTCAGCTGCGGTGACTACACCGAGTTCTTCCCGCCGTCGGGCCGGATGACCGCGCAGAACGGCTCCGACGTCGTGGCCGGCTACATCAAGGCCCCGTCCGGCCTCGGCACCATCGGCTACGACGAGTACGCCTTCGCCAAGCGCAGCAACTGGCCCGTCGTGAAGGTGCTCAACCCGGCCGGCTACTACACCCTGCCGACCGCCTCCAACGTCGCCGTCGCGCTCACCGCCGCCAAGATCCGCGGCGTGGACGACAGCACCGCCGCCGACGACCCGGACTACCTCCAGCAGAACCTCGACGGCGTCTACTCGATGAACGACCCGAGGTCGTACCCGCTCTCCAGCTACAGCTACCTCATCGTGCCGCGGGCCGGGGCGGCGCTCCCGCCGCCGCCGCGCTTCACCAACGACAAGGGCAGCGCCCTCAGCCGCTTCCTCGCCTACGTGCTCTGCGAGGGCCAGGGCGAGGCGGACGGCCTCGGCTACTCCCCGATCCCGCGCAACCTGGTCCGCGGCGGGCTGCTGCAGACCCAGCACATCCCCGGCAACGCCAGCCCGGTCGACGCCAACACCCTCGCCAACTGCGCCAACCCGACCTTCAACTCGGCCGGCCGGCTGACCGTGCTGGACAACGCCCCGCAGCCCAGCCCGTGCGACGCCAAGGGCGCCCCGCTGGACTGCACCGTGCAGGGCGGCCAGGCGGTCAAGTCCGGGTCCGGCTCGGGCTCCGGCACCGGCGGCTCCGCCACCGGGGGCGCCGGCTCCGCCACCGGCGGGACGGGCGGCAGCGCGAGCGGCGGGGCGGGGAAGACCCCCTCGGCGAGCGGCACCGGCAGCGGATCGTCCGGCACCGGGGGCACCGGTGCCGCGGCGGGGGCCGGGGGGACCGCCGGGGGCGGCACCGGCGGCACGGCCGACCAGCCCGGCGCGGTCGACCCGGCCGCGGGCACCGGCGCCGAGGGCGACCAGGCCGCGGCCGAGGACGTCGTCGACCCGCAGACCGGCCAGGTGGTCGCGCGCGGCCGCGCCGCCACCGCCGGCGAGGTCACGGCCAACGTGGTCGCCGTCGACGGGCGGCCGGACGACTGGATGCTGTCCACCCTGACCGCGCTCGAACTGCTCGCCGTCGTGCTCGTCCCGCCGCTGCTCGGCCGCCGTCTGATGCGGCGCCGCACCTCCGCCGGCGGCCGGTCGTGACCGCCCCGGCGCTGGAGAAGCCGGCGCCCCCCGCCCCCGGCACCCCGGCCGCGCCGGCCGCCGCGACGCCCGCCCCGGACCCGGAGGCGGCCGGGGCGGGCCCCGGCGCCGCCCGGCCGGCCCGGCGGCGGTTCCTCCAGGGGGCCTGGGCGGTCAGCCTGCTGGCGGCGCTCACGATGGGATTCGTCGGCTACCTCTTCACGCTCTCGCACCTCCAGCAGCGGCACTACCAGTCGACCGCGTACAAGACCTTCCGGGACCAGCTGGCCAAGGCGGTCGCGCCGACCGGCGGCGCCGCCGACGGGGACCCGGTCGCGCTGCTCGACATCCCGGCGATCGGTCTGCACGGGGCCGTCGTGGTGGAGGGCACCACCGGCCGGGACCTGATGCGCGGGCCCGGCCACCGCCGGGACACCGCGCTGCCCGGGCAGACCGGGGTCGCGGTGGTGTTCGGCCGCGGGGCGACCTTCGGCGCGCCGTTCGCCGAGCTGTCCAGGCTCCGGGTCGGCGACCGGATCGAGGCGACCACCGGGCAGGGCAGGTTCACCTACACCGTCAACGTCTACGGGGACGGCGACCACCCGATCAGCGACCCGGTCCGCAACCGGCTGGTGCTGGTCACCGGGGACTCCGACTGGATCCCCGGCTCGACGGTGATGATCGGCGCCCGGCTGGACGGCGACCCGGAGGTCAACCCCGGCGGGCGCCCCGCCACCGTGCCGTACGACAAGGCGCTGGCCGCCGACAAGGGCGCGCTGGCCACGCTGCAGCTGTGGTCGCTCGGGCTGCTGGGCGCGGTGGTCGCCGCGATCCTGCTGGCCCGGATCTGGCGCCGCTCGGCCGCCTGGCTCAGCGTCGCGCCGGTGATCGCCGCGATCCTCTGGGCCGTCTACGAGAACGCCGCCGCCCTGCTGCCCAACCTCTACTGAAGCGCGCCCGGAGGACCGTACCGATGACGGATGCACCGATGACCGACGTACCCCCGCTCGACCCGTTCGCCCCGCACGACCGGGGCGGCTCCGCGAGCGAGACCACGCTGACCCTGCCGCCCGTCCACCCGGCGGACGCCGCCGGCGCCCCGCTGGCCGGCCTGGAGACCAGGGACGTCTCCGCCTGGTTCGGCTCGCACAAGGTGCTGGAGCGGGTCTCGCTCGGCATGCCCGCCGGGGAGGTCACCGCGCTTATCGGCCCCTCCGGCTGCGGCAAGTCCACCTACCTGCGGATCCTCAACCGGATGCACGAGATGGTCCGCGGCGCGCAGCTCGCCGGGGAGGTGCTGCTGGACGGCGACGACGTGTACCGGCCCGGCCGGCGGCCCGCCGAGGTCCGGCGGCGGATCGGGATGGTGTTCCAGCGGCCCAACCCGTTCCCGGCGATGTCCATCCAGGACAACGTCTCCAGCGGGCTGAAGCTGGCCGGCATCAAGGTCTCCAAGGAGGAGCGCGAGCACCTGGTGGAGAGCAGCCTGCGCCGGGCCGGCCTCTGGGACGAGGTCGCCACCCGGCTGCACACCCCGGGCGGCGCGCTCTCCGGTGGGCAGCAGCAACGCCTGTGCATCGCCCGGTCGTTGGCCGTCTCGCCGGACATCCTGCTGATGGACGAGCCGTGCTCGGCGCTCGACCCCACCTCGACCCGCCGGGTGGAGGAGACCATCGCGGAGCTGCGGGGGCGGCTCACCGTCGTGATCGTGACCCACAACATGCAGCAGGCGCAGCGCGTTTCGCAGTCCTGCGCGTTCTTCCTGGCCACCCACGACACCCCGGGGCGGATCGTCGAGGCCGGACCGACCGAGCAGCTGTTCACCGATCCGCGGGACCAGCGGACCGCGGACTACGTCAACGGCCGCTTCGGGTAGCCGCTCCGACCCGGCCGGGCCCGGCCGGGTCGGAGCGGCGGAATGCCGGTCCGGCCCGGCCTCCTCGCGTTCCCGGCCCGCTCGGCGGTCTGCGGCTTCCTCGCGGCCCCTCGCGGGGCCTTCGGGTTTTCGGCTCAGTGGCCGAGCAGCCGCTCCAGCACCGCCGCGACGCCGTCCAGCTCATTGCTCACCGTGTGCAGCGGCACCGCCGCCAGCACCTGCGGGTGCGCGTTGGCCACGGCGTACGCGGTACCGGCCCAGGCCAGCATCTCCAGGTCGTTCGGCATGTCGCCGAAGGCCACCACCTCGCTCCGGTCGATCCCGCGCCCGGCGCACCAGCGGGCCAACGTGCTCGCCTTGGTGACGCCGGGCGCGCTGATCTCCAGCAGCGGGATCGGCGCGGACCGGGTGATCTCGGCGAGGTGCCCGGCCGCCTCGCGGGCCACCGAGAGCAGCTTGTCGGGGTCGAGGTCCGGGTGCTTCGCCAGCAGCTTGAACAGGCCCGTGACCGGCCCCCCGGCGCCGAGCAGCTCCTCGGCCGGGCCGATCGGGTGGTTCTCGTCCTGGCCCCACATCCGCACCTCGTAGCCGGGCTCGCGGGCGAACCCGGCCGGGTACTCGAAGGCGAAGGCGGTACCGGGCAGCTTCGCCCGCAGCGCCGCCACCACCGCCAGCGCGGCCTCCGCGCCGAGCGGGAACGACTCCAGCAGCTCGCCGCGCCGCACGTCGACCACCGCGCCGCCGTTGGAGCAGATCGCCACGCCGTGGCCGCCGATGTGGCCGCTGACCTGCTGCATCCAGCGCGGCGGCCGACCGGTCACGAAGACCACCTGGACCCCGGCCGCCTCGGCGGCGGCCAGCGCGGCGGCGGTCCGCTCGGAGACGGTGCCGCCGGCGCACAGCAGCGTGCCGTCCAGGTCGGTGGCGATCAGGCGGGGTGCGGTGCGGGGAGTGGTCACCGCTCCATCTTCGCCTACCGCCGTCGGGAGGTCACCGCCGCGACGGCGACCTCCTGACGGCTCGGCCCGCTAGCCGACCCGCAGGGTCAGCGCGGCGGTGTGCAGCGTGCCGCCGGTCATGAACTGGAGGAAGAGCCGCCAGTCCCCGCCGGTCGGCAGTTCGG
The DNA here is from genome assembly GCF_040298365.1 of Kitasatospora sp. NPDC001603. Taxonomy (NCBI): domain Bacteria; kingdom Bacillati; phylum Actinomycetota; class Actinomycetes; order Kitasatosporales; family Streptomycetaceae; genus Kitasatospora; species Kitasatospora sp. NPDC001603. The sequence continues at coordinate 8,762 of NZ_JBEPAA010000067.1, read as the reverse complement.
CGTGGAAGGACAGCGTCGGGCCGCCGGTGCTGCCCGCCTCGGCCCGCGCCTGCGGGTGCAGGTGCGCGAAGGCCTGGTCGCCGGCGTGGAAGGCGGTCAGGTGGGCGAAGGTCTCCAGGTACGGCTGGAGGTCGGTGACCGGCCTGTCGTCCCTGGCGACGGTGACCTTCAGCTCGCCCGCCCGCCCGGCCGCCGGGGCGCCCTCGACGGTGACGGTGTACCCGTCCACGGTCGTGCTGCCGGTGGCGGCGGGCAGGGGTGCGGCGGCCGCCGCACCCTCGCCCGGGACGTCCACCGTCCGGCTGAGCACCAGGCCGGCGCCCTTTCCGGCGCCGCTGTCCGGGACGAACGAGGCGTAGACCCGCCAGGTGCCGGCGGCGGGCGCGGCCAGCGGGGCGGTCCAGGTGCCGTCGGCGGCCATCTCGGGGTGCAGGTGCTGGAACCCGGTCAGGTCGGAGCGGATCGCGTAGAAGTGCATCCGCTTGGTCTGGTCGGTCTCGTACGCGGTGACCGGGGCCCCGTCCGGGCCGGTCACGGTGAACCGGTACTCGGCCGGAGCCCCGGCCGGGAGCGTGTCGACGGCCGAGGTGAGGCGGTAGCCGTTGCGCTCGGCGGCGGGGGCCCCGGCGGCGGGGGCGGCCGTGGTGGCCGTGGCGCTCGCGGCGCCGTGGTCCATCCCGGCCATGCCGTGGCCGCCGGTCATGCCGTCGGCGCGGCCCGTGCCGCCCGTGCCGCCCGTGCCGCCCGTCGCGGCGGAGCCGCAGGCGGTCAGGGCGAGGGCGAGGACGGCGGCGCCGGCGGTGAGCGCCAGGGCGCGGGTACGGGTACGGGTGCTGAGGGACATCTGGTCGGTTCTCTTCCGGTGGGTGCGAGCAGGACGCGGCGCGCCCGGAGCCCCTGCACGGGGTCTCCGGCGCGGGCCCGGTCACGTCCGTGCGACGCACACCCGGAGCAGCAGCCGGCGTCCGGCGTCGGGCGGTGCCCGCGGCCCGGTGGTCCGCCGCTCCCGCGGGGCCGAGGGCATCCGGACGGCGGGGAGCACGGCCGCGGCCCCGGCCGCGAGATGGGCGGCCGCCGGGAGGCCGGCGCCCTCCCGGTCCCGGGCCGACACGCAGGGGACGGCCTGCGGAGCCGCGCCCGGCGCCCGCCGCCCGTCCAGCCTCGGGGCGTCCGCGGGGGCGGCGTGGTGGGCGACCGGTGCGCGGTGGCCCGCCGAGCCCGCGACCGCGACGGCCGCGGGCCGGTGGCAACCGCCCGGCGCCGTGGGCGAGCCGTGCATCAATAAGAGTCCGGCGAGCAGCGCGCAGAGCAGCAGCGGCCGGGCCGCCGCCCGACCGCGTCCCCTCCTGCGCCGTTCGCCCGCCGTCACGGGCGAGACAATACCCCCGGCCGGTATCCGATCGGCGTAAGCGCCCGCCGCCGCACCGTATTTCGGCCCCCGAGCCGTTCTTTCCGGCCGTTCCCGCACCGTGCCGGGTGTCCTGCTTCCTCTTCCCGGGCATGACTGATCCCGGCCACCCCGTCGGCAGGAAGAGCCATGCGAACTCGCCACGCCCGAGACGAGCGCCCACCGACCACCCCGCCGGACGCCCCGCGCGAGACGCGCGACCCGGTCCTGATCGGCGACTTCATCTTCGACACCCTCGCCGAGCTGGCCCGGCGCACCACCCCGGACGCGACCCCGCACGTCCCCACCCAGCGCACCCGCCCGCACCCGTGACGGCCACCGGCCGGCCACCGCACCCGCGGTGGCCGGCTCCGGTTCACCCCAGCTGAGCGAGGCCCTCGGTGGCGATCTTCTCGAAGACGGCCAGGTCGTTCTCGAAGATCGAGCCCGGCACCGGCCAGTGGATCACCAGCTCGGTGATCCCCAGCTCCCGGTAGGTGCCCGCCCAGTCCACGAACGCGTCCAGCGAGGCGAGCGGCCGCTCCGCCGTCGAGCCCTGGAGCAGCACCTTCTCCAGCTCCGCCGCGTCCCGGCCGCGCGCCTCGCAGGCGGCGGTCAGCTTCGCGATCTGCGCGGCGATCACGGCGGGCGCCTGCGCCACCGGCACGTCCGCCGGCCCCTTCGGGTCCCCGTACGTCACCCAGCCCTGCCCGTGCTCCGCCGCCAGCCGCAGCCCGCGCGGTCCGGTCGCGGCGACGTAGAACGGCACCCGCGGCCGCTGCACGCAGCCGGGGATGTTCCGCGCCTCGACGGCGGAGTAGTACGTGCCCTCGCGGGTCGTGGCGTCCTCGCGCAGCAGCTCGTCCAGCAGCGGCAGGAACTCCCCGAACCGGTCCGCCCGCTCCTTCGGCGACCACGCCTCCTGGCCCATCGCCGTCGCGTCGAACCCCGTCCCGCCGGCCCCGATCCCGAGCGTGAGGCGCCCGCCGGACACGTCGTCCAGCGACACGATCTCCTTCGCCAGCGTGACCGGGTGCCGGAAGTTGGGCGAGGTCACCAGCGTGCCCAGCCGCAGGCGTTCGGTCGCCGTCGCGGCCGCCGTCAGCGTCGGCACCGCCCCGAACCACGGCTCGTCCCGGAACGACCGCCAGGACAGGTGGTCGTAGGTGTAGGCGGCATGGAACCCGAGGTCCTCGGCTCGCCGCCAGATCTTCTGCCCCTCGCTCCACCGGTGGATGGGGAGGATCACCGTGCTCAGTCGCATGCCCCCGACCCTACGCGGGCGTCACGAGCGGGCACTTCCGGGCGCTGGGACCTCGTACGGGTGAAATGCTGGCGAGCCCGAGGGCGGTACGGGACGATGAAGTAACGTCGGGCTCGCTGTCCAGAGGCCGAGGAGGTGCCGTATGTCGTACGAGCCCAAACTTGCCGCTGCGCTGTCCGGTGCCACTCTGCGGCAGCTGTCCCACTGGCGCCGGGCCACTGGCGAGCGCGGTGCCGTCCTGGTGCCGGAAATCTCGGCGTCCCGGCCGATCCTCTACTCCTTCCGCGACGTGGTGGCCCTACGAGTCTGCGTCCGGCTACGGGGGGAGGCATCCCTGCAGAAGATCAGACGAGCGCTGAACACCTTGCGCGAAGGCCTGGACGAACGGGAGCACCTCTCCGCCTACCGCCTCGTCGCAGGTGGCGACACGATCTACCTGGCGGACCCCGACCACGCGGTGGACCTTGTGCGGAGCAAGGGCAATGTCGTCATCCACGACATGGTCGATGTGCTCGCGCCCTTCTACCTCGACGGCAGACGAATTCCGGACCTGCTTGAACCTCGGCCTCACGTCTCCATCGATCCCGCTGTGCGTGGGGGCGAGCCGGTCGTCGGAGGGACCCGCATCCCGGCGACGGAGGTCGCGGCACTCCTACGGGACGGCATCCCGCCCGAGCGGATCGGCGACTTCTACCCGGGCGTCACACCGGAGGCGGCACGCGACGCAGTGGACTTCGCCGACTACGTCGACAGCTACACCGATGCCGACATCCGGCAGGCCGCCTCTTGAAGCTGCTGCTCGACGAGAACGTGCCACTTCCCATGGCGCGGATCGTGCGCTCACTCCTGAAGCAACACGATGTCGAGCACGTGGCTGAGCTCGACGGGTGGGCGGGCACCCGGGACACCGACCTCTACGGCCGCGCAGCGGCAGAGGGATTCCACGTCGTTCTCACCAACGACACGAAGCAGATGAGCCGTCCACTCGAAGTGGTCGCGATCGCCGAGTCAGGCTTGCATCGCATCGAGTACCGACACAATCACAAGCACGGCGGGCTCGTGGGACTGGGTGCGGCCATTGCCACGGTGTGCGCCGGACTCCCTCACGCCTTGGCCGAACTCGACCAGGCCGGCACCCAGCAACTCATCTCCCTGACCGGGGTCGATCCCTCGCGGCAGAGCCGCCTGCGCATCGTGGACCCTGCGGGCGCGCCACCGAAGTTCTGGCCGACCCGCTCCCCGGAGTAGTCCGTGGGAGGGGCTAGTCTTTCCGCCGCACGCCTCACAATCTGATCATGCGTCAAACGGGGGTTCTTTCGGCATGCCCATTTTCCGGAGAGTATGCGGCGTCGGCCTGGTCGCGGTCGCCGCGCTGGGGCTCACGGCCTGCGGGCCCGACAACGCGTCGGACCAGGCGGGCGGCGGCCCGGCGGCCACCTCGCCCGCCGCCGCGCCCGCCACCTCGTCCGCCGCCGCGCCGACGGGTGCCGCGCCGACGGGCGGCAAGAGCGCCAAGCCGTCGGCCGGTGCGAGTGACGAGCCGGAGGGGTTCTGCGACGCCGCGCCGCTGCCCGCCGGGCAGAAGTGGGTCTACCCGGTCAAGGGGACCACCACGACCACGCTGGTCTACAAGGACACCAAGACCGCGTGCGGGGTCAACGACGTGGTCTTCGAGCCGGTCGGTGCCGAGAAGAGCGCGCCGTTCGCGCCCGCCGCCAAGGGCCACCTGAACTCGGTCCTGGCGCCGTCCAAGGACGTCAACGTCGCCGATCTGGTGAAGCACATCGGTGAGTGCCTCACCGATCCCACCAGCACCAAGGGCTTCTACCCGTGCTCCGCCGGGGACTACAAGGTCGCGATCGACTCCGCCGGCAAGGTCGTCGAGCTGACCGAGCGCGCCCACTCCTGATCCGCCCCGCCGATCGGCCCGCCCGGTGGTCTCCCACCGGGCGGGCCGACGCGGTTTCCGGGTGCCGATTGCGGTTCGGTCACGGGATGTCCGATTGATTGATCATTGGGTGGGAGTGCGGTGATTGATTTTGTTGGCGCACCTCCCGGGCGACTCTCATAATTCCTGGTGAGACGCGTGACGGTCGGCCTGGAGAGCCACGGGGGGTGGCCCGCGAGGGGCCCGTGCGCGACATTCCACATTCCCCGGGGGAGCTCCTTGTCCGCGCCCGAAAACGTGCCGTCCGCCGCCGAACCGGCGAACGGTGCGTCGTCCGAAACCCCTGCCGATCCCGCGGCCGTACCCGCGGCCGATCCCGCGGCCGTACCCGCCGCTGATCCCGTGACCGCCGCGCCGGTGGCCGCCTCCGGGCGGAAGCTGCCGCGCGCCGTCGGCGTGGCCCTGGCCACCGCCGGGCTGCTCGCCGTGACGGCGACCAGCGCCGCCGTCACCGTGGCCGTCGGGAAGCCCGACGACCGGCCGGCCGTCGTGGCCGCCCCGGCCAAGGCCGCGCCGACCGCGACCGCCGGCGCGAGTGCGAGCACCGCCGCGTCGGCTTCGCCCACGGCGGTGCCGACCACCGCCGCGCCGACCACCGTCGCACCCGTCCCCCGGCCGGTGAGCACCCTCAAGGGCACCGTCAGCGGGGGCCGGCACGAAGGCGACCTGCGGTACTTCCTGCTCCCGATCCCCGACGCCGGCGAGTCCTACGGGCCGCCGGACGGGATGAAGCTGACCGACGACGAGGTGGCCGACCTCTTCGACAACCAGGACGGCATCATGCGCATCCTGGGCTCCTACGGGTACAAGGAGGCCGCCGCCCGGACGTACCGCACGGCGGACGGCAAGGCCGAGGTGACGGTCACCCTGATGCGCTTCGGTTCGACCGCGATGGCGAGCGAGTTCGCCCAGGGCTACACGATGAAGCTGGACCCGATCGCGATCGACGGCGATCCCGCCGCCCACGGCTACGTCCGCAAGCCCAAGCAGCAGGCGTACACCGGCTCGATGACCGGCATCTCCAGCCAGGGCGACGTCCAGTACACGCTCGACGTCGAGGTGAAGGGGACCCCGGACAAGGCGCTGCTGAGCGAGCTGATGAAGCGCCAGCGCGAGCGGCTCTCCTCCGGCGGCTGAACCGCTCCGCCGCCCACGCCCGACGTCACCTTTCCCCCTCCTGGAGCCACTCCGTGACCACCCGTCCCGTGGAGCCGTCGCCCGCCGACGGACCCGCGCCCGAGGCGCCCGCCGAACCGGCCGCCCCCGTCGCGCCGCCCGCCGCCCCGCCCGCCGAACCGGTCGCCCCCGCCGACGGCCCCGCGCCCGACGCCCCCGCCGCGCCGCCCGCCACGGTCTTCGCCGACGGGTTCGCGCCCACCGCCGCCGTCCTGCCGCCGAACCGCCCGCGGCGGCCCCGGCCGGTGCTGCTGCTGACCTGCGGACTGCTGCTGGGCACCCTGCTCGGCGGCGCCGTCGGCTACGCCGTGCAGGCGAACCGTCCGCCGACCCCGTTGCCGCCGATCCAGGTCGCCCGGCCGTCCTACCCGGCCGAGGTGGTGGACCCGGCGGCCGTCGCCGCGGCGGCGCCCAGGCCGCCGGCCGTCGACGGCGACCTGCGGAAGCTGCTGGTGACGGCGCCGGCCGGCAGCACGGCCTGGGCGGACTTCCCCGACACGCCCAGCTGGATCACCATCGGCGAGCTCGCCGAGCACACCGGCCGGTCGGCGGAGGCCTTCCGCGCCCTGAACGTCGCGGAGTTCCGCCGCGCCGTCGAGGTGGACTGGAAGAAGGACGACCTGAAGGTCCGGGTCTCGCTGATCCAGTACGGCCCCGACCACGCCGCTTCGGCGAAGTACGCCGCCGCCGCCTACCGGCTCCAGCCGTTCGCGGACGACGCCAACGGCGGCTTCCACGTCGACAGCGAGCCCTCGCACTGGGCGGAGTCCACCGAGCAGTACTACCTGGGCACCGCGCTGGCGCAACGCGGCACGCTGGTGATGAAGGTCGAGGCCTTCGGCACGCGTCCGGTGAACCCCGATGTCGTGAAGGACATCGCCAAGCAGCAGTGGGAGCGGCTGGTATGAGCGACAGCACCGTGACCGTGACCGAGGCCGCGGACCCCGCGCCGGTCCCCGTCGGGCCGTTCGAGCCGGTCGGGCCGTTCGAGCCGGTCGGACCGTTCGGGCCGGTCGAGCGGACGCCCGCGCCCACCGGTCGCCGGCTCCTCCGGGCCACCGGCGCGACCGTGGCGGCCGCGCTGGTCGGCGTGGTCATCGGCGTCGGCGTCATCGAGACCCGGTACGACGACCCCGCGCCCGCCAGCGCCGCCGCCGCACCGACGGCGGCGGCGCCCGCTCCGACCGCCACGCCCACCCCCTTCGGCGCCAAGGCCAACGGCAACCACTTCGGTTCGCTGCGGGACCTGCTGCTGCCCGTCCCGGCCGGCTATGCGCTCGGCCCGGACGACGGCGGCTACGGCAACGACGTCGAGCTGTCGGCGGACCAGCTCTCCGCCGAGATGGACAGCGACCTCCAGCAGATCCCCAAGGAGAAGCGGGACAAGCTCCGCCAGTACTGGGAGGGCCTGCACGTCAAGGCCACCGGGGTGCGCACCTACAAGACCGGTACGGACGACCTGGTGATCGGTCTGAGGCTGCGCCAGTTCAACCAGCAGGAGGTGCAGAAGGCCAACGAGTACACGGCCGTCTTCACCGGTGACACCGGGCTCTTCCGGATCGGCCCCGGGATCCCCGGGCACCCCGAGGCGCACTGCTACCTGATGCCCGCTCCGCCGTCCGCGCCGATCGACTACCTGGAGTGCTCGGCCGCCGAGGGCGACCTCCTGGTGATCATGAGCGCCGAGGGCGCGGCACCGCTGCCCAAGGACAAGATCGTCACCCTCTTCAGCCAGCAGCTCGACCGCCTCGCCAGCCCGGGAGCGTCCGCATGACCGACCACGCCACCCCGCACGACAGCGCGGCCCCTGCCGGGGCCGGCGCGCCGCCGGCGCCTCCCGCACCGTTCGCGCCCCCCGCCGCTCCGGCCGGCCCGCCCGCCGAGACGGCCCCGGGGGCCGACCCCTGGGCCGTCGCCCCCGGGGCCGGGACCCTGCCGTCGCTCCCGCCGCCGAGCCCCGAGGAGCTCGCGGCCCGCCGCACCCGCCGGCGCAATGCGGCGCTGCGCTGGGGCGCGGCCGCCCTGGTCTGCGTGCTGGCCGGTACCGGCGCCGCGCTGGCCGTCACCGCGCCCGAGCGCACCGACATCCCGGGCCTGGCCACCCGGGGCGACGGCCGGTACACCTTCCCCGCGCTGGTCCTGCCGCCGCTGCCGTCCGGCCAGGCGGCGCCCGGTGAGAACAAGAGCCGGCACGCCGCTGACCTGCGGTACCTGCTCCTGCCGGCCCCGAAGGAAGCCGGCGGTTCGTCGGCCCCGGCGGTATTCCCGACCCCGACCCCGACCGCGACCCCCATCGCGGCACCGACCGCGGCACCGACCGCGAGCCCGGCCGCGTCGTCGCCCGCCGCGCCCGACGGCGCCCCCGCGAGCGCCCCGGCGGCCACCGGCGGGTCGGCCGCCCCGACCCCGGCCGCCGGTACGGCCCCGGCGGACTGGGTCGCCTGTGACGCGATGGCCGCCGAGCAGAAGGAGCCGGTGAAGTTGCGGGCCCTGCTGCTGCGCGACGTCTGCCGCGCCGCCACCGTCCGGGAGTGGACGGCCTCGGACGGCACCCGCACCCAGATCCGGCTGCTCCGCTTCGGCTCCTCCGTCGAGGCCTGGGACGTCTTCGCCGACCTGCGCGGCGACGGCGAGCCGAAGGACCTGCCGGGTCTGCGGCCCGCCTCCGTCATCGGCTGGGACAGCGTCTCCGGCGTCGACCTCGCCACCCGCGAGAGCACGACGCTGGCCGGGGAGGGCCGGACCACCGGGTACCTGGCCTACCTGAGCGCCGGCGACATCGTCGGCGTCATCACGATGACCAACGCCCGGGGCGTCCAGCCGCCCGCGTTCCGGCAGGTCGTCACGCTCCAGTCCGACCTGCTGGCCTGATCCGGCGCCACCCGGTGGGGGGGGGGGGGGGGGGGGGGGGGCCCCGCCCCCCCCCCCCCCCGCCCCCCCGGCGGCCCCCGCGCGCGCGCCGCCCCGGCGGGCCGCGCCCGGCGGGG